>DATKGX010000038.1:0-2416 GCA_035510555.1 Patescibacteria group bacterium
AAAATTGGGGCTTGGCAATTAGGACAAATCACGGTTTTAGTAACCGCCAATTTAATCGCCGCTCTTCTTTTGCCTTGTCTTTGACGTGAGTGTCTTTTCTTTGGTTCCTGTGGCATATGCGTATTTTACTTTATTTCGCTCGAACTTACAATGGGGATTAGGAAGATGTCTGAGATGCTTCTGCTTTTCTTGCCTGAGCGTAAATTTGAAGATCATATATTCCAAAACAAGGAGTAGAGGGTGGTTGTTGCTCAAATGCCGCTCTTAAAAAGTCAAGCTCTAGCTCACCAACTCCATAATCTTTTTCTGCAATTTGTCTCATTTCGGCGTACATATCGTTATCCCAGTTAGCAGCTAATAGCGGAAAATCGCTGTCTGACATGCAACGATGCACCTTACTTCTGCTTCTGCCTCCCCATATCCAATTTTCATAATTGTATGGGTCAATTCTAATAATTTTATCAAGGGATTCTCTGCTTATTCCCGGAACTGCCATGATTGCTGCGTTTAAAGTGGTTGCAATTCTTGCTTCAAGCTCTGGAGATGGTCTAAATTCTTGTCCTCTTTTAAAATGTGGGTCCCTTACATCTTCAAGTAAATCCCAAAATGCTCTTGCTGCTTCTGTATCAATTGGTGGAGCGCCTTCTTCTCTTACTCTTCCACTGGTTTGCGTTGCCTGAATTCTATATCCTCTATCTGGCTGACTCCCCCCCCCTCGAACAATTCTCGGGTCCGTGTGTTTTCTCTCTCTTCGCTCCAATGTTGACATAATGTTGAGATTATAAGTTGGAAAATAATAAAAGTCAACGGTTAGTCCGGGGAGACGTGGGAGAGATTGATTTCTCTAGTTTTCTCCAAAAGCTGCGGGTATTTTTCAAGCTCCGGAAAGATTTTTTCCGCCTCCTTTTTGGTTTTATCAATTAAAGCAAAATCGGAAAAGCTGGCGACTTTTAATACTTGCCTACCGTGTTGACTTGTTCCATAAATTTGTCCTGGTCCGCGAAGTTTCAAATCTAATTCGGCCAACTGCGCCCCCGAGTAAATTGTTTCCAGCGCTTTTAATCTTTCAACCGTCGCTTCATTTTTACTAGATGTGAATAGCAAGCAATAGGATTGTTTATCACTTCTGCCCACCCTGCCCCGCAGTTGATGAAGTTGTGCCAGTCCAAAACGGTCGGCTTCTTCAATTAGCATTATGGTGGCATTGGGAATATCAATTCCGACTTCGACCACCGGGGTGGAAACCAAAATATCAATTTTCTGGTCGCGGAAAGTTTTTAAAATTATTTCTTTTTCCGCCGCTTTCATTTTTCCGTGCAAAAGCCCAAGTTTTAAGTTCGGGAAAACCTCCTTTTTTAATCTTTCAAATTCTTTGGTTGCCGCTTTAACTGTTAACATTGTTTCCGACTCTTCAATAAACGGACAAACAATAAAAACTTGATCTGCATTTTCGGCAATTTGTTTTTCAATCCAAGTGTAAGCGCCGCTTCTTTTTTCCGGCGGAACCAGCCAAGTTTTCACTAATTTCCGACCAACCGGCATCTCATCGAGTAGTGACAAATCTAAATCGCCATACATGGCTAGAGCGACAGTTCTAGGAATTGGCGTTGCGGTCATGGTTAAAAGATGCACATTCCGGCCTTTCTCTTTAATGATTGTTCTCTGCTCTACTCCAAAGCGTTGCTGCTCGTCAATAATTACTAGCCCGAGTTTTTTGAATTGCACTTTTTTATAAACCAAAGAGTGAGTTCCAATCGCGACGTCAAAAGGTTCTTGATTCATGATTCTTGATTCATGATTCTTCTTAGCTTTTGTGCTCGACGTGAACAGTTGAACTCTAATTCCAAACGGAAACAACAATTTTGAAATAGTGACGTAGTGTTGTTGGGCGAGGATTTCCGTAGGGGCCATAAAAGCGGATTGAAAGCCATTGAGAAACGCTACATACATCGCAATTGCCCCGACCACGGTTTTGCCGCTGCCAACTTCCCCCTCCAAAAGCCGGTTCATTGGTTTTTGGGAAGATAGGTCGTTCAGAATTTCGTTGACAGATCTCTTTTGGGCGTTGGTTAATTCAAACGGAAGTGTTTTGATTAACTCTTCAGTTTTTCCGGTAAACTCTTGCCAGGGATTCTTGATGGTATTTTTCTCCCAAGCTTTTTTTCTGATAAGTGACGCCAACTGGATTTCAAATAGCTCATCAAAGGCCAATCTTTCGCGGGCTTTTTCGGCTTCTGCTAAATTGTTTGGAAAATGAATTTTTTCAATCGCGTCGCTTAAGTTCATTAATTCATTTTTCTGCAGGAGTTCATTTGGTAGAAATTCTTTGAGCTGATTTTTTTCTTCAAGCAGTTTAAAAATCTGGCGCCGTAGCCATTTTGAAGAAATGCCTCTGGTTTCCGAATAGACTGGAACT
>DATKGX010000039.1:0-7893 GCA_035510555.1 Patescibacteria group bacterium
CCTTGCCCCTTGAGCTTCTCCAGCTTCTCAATTCTAATATTTTTTAAATTTGAATCCGCCATAAATATATCCTAATTATACATTTTTAGGATGAAAAAGAAAGATTACTGAATCAACCCAAAACATAACACTATTCTACAACAAATTATGAATATAAGAAATAAAAACTGTTTTAACTTCGAGTCATTTCTCCGAGCTCATTGATCCATCTTGTTCTTCCTGCAGAACTTCTATCGGCATCTGCATTTACAGCACAGGGAAGAGCAGTAACTTGTTCTGTGTCCGTAATTCTAAAAGGAATTCCCGAAAGCTCTATCCTTGAAGAATAACTATGTCTTCCGCCATCAATATTTTGCACACCAACTTGTGTTCCTTCACTTTGTCTTTCTGTCATAATAATTCACCTCCCATCATCGCGTTTGACGCGATTGCCACTAAAAAACCCCTTCATCAGGGGTTGTTCGAAGTATGCCAAAAACAACCCCCTACAAGGAGTTCTTCTTGGACTTTTTAATAAATTGCATTTTTATCATAAAAAGCATTCTCCCACATGCTTTAGTTTTTGTCAAAATTTTGAGCGAGCTCGTAAGCTTTTTCTTTATTTTCTTCCGTGACCATAACTTGCACTAAACCAACACTGGGTTGTCCGTAAAAAACAGAAAAGCCAAGTGGCGCGATTAGTAAAACCGGCAAAACCGCCAAATCATCTTCTCCATCAATTAGAATTACTGTTTCTTTTTTAGTATTGAACGCCGATGCAATTGCTTGGAAAAGTTCCGGCGTTACTACTCCTGGCGGATTTTTTATTTTTTGAATATCTTGATCATTGAAACCTAACTCCGCAAGCTGGTGAAATTTAATTTCCCGATGAATTAAAAAATCGACGATTGACAAAAACTGACCAACTTTTTGTTGGTTGAATTTTTGTGCTGTCGCGTCTCCTACAACTACTGTTTTTGCGCCGTTGATATCTGGCGGAATTTCCTTAAGTATTTCTCCCCATGGCTCTTGCAATTCCGAACGCAAATTTTCCGGAAGAATTAAAGTTTTATTTTGCCACTGAGGATTTAAATAAAGTCTACCATCCCGGTTTATTTCACCATTCCGGATTCTGGTTGAGGAAATAAGTTTACCATCTTCAGCTTTCTTCATTGGTGATAAAATTAGTTCTAACTCTGGAACGCCGTTTTGTTGACGTTTTGAATTTATTTCGACAGCGGCTTGTTTCGTTTGTTCGGTAGCAACGATTGCCTGATAATCCGCTGATGTTTCTAAATACGGTTCATAAGCGCTGTTGATTTCAACTATTTGAACTCTGTCCTGAGCGTTAATTGATTTTAAAAAATTCTCAACTGCTTTTTTTCGAACCTGAAAATCCTCAACACTTAAACTATTTTTGAAACTTTGAACATATGTATCGCCTGTAATTCCTAGCAGAACTTTTTCTGATTGAGTAAGAGCATCTTCGATAAAACTTTTGTGGCCGGCATGAAATAAATCAAAAGTTCCGCCGCAAACTACAAAATTAAATTTTGTCATCTACTTTTATGAGGTTCGGACTTAAGTTTTATCTTAAGATTATTAAACATCTCTTTTGTCATCCCTGACAAATCATACTTAGGCTGCCATCCCCAATCTTCTCTCGCAATTGAATCATCAATTGATTTTGGCCAAGAATCGGCGATTTTTTGTGTATGATTTGGCTCATAACTAACCTCAAAATTTGGCACTAATTTCTTGATTTCAGCAACCAACTCTTCTGGAGAAAAAGAAATACCGGACAAATTATAAGCAGTTCTAATGGTCAATTTAGAAGCATCCGCTTCCATAAGCTGAATTGTCCCATTGATTGCGTCGTCCATATACATCATGGGAAGATATGTTCCTGGTTTTAAAGGACATACATATTTCCCTTCGCGAATTGCGGCATAAAAAATATGAATCGCATATTCCGTTGTTCCGTCGCCCGGATCGGCCCTCCATCCATTAAGACCCGGATAGCGGATGCTTCTGGCATCCACTCCGTATCTATTGAAATAATACTGACACAACAGTTCTCCCGCGACTTTAGCAACTCCGTAAATAGTTGTGGGCTCCAAATTAGTGTGCTGAGGAGTATTATCTTTTGGAGTATTTGGGCCAAATGCAGCAATAGAACTCGGCCAAAAAACTTTAATTTTCTCATCTTTTGCAATATTTAAAACATTTCGTAATCCGTTAAGGTTAACTTCCCAAGCAACAGCTGGATTTTTTTCGCTTCCAACAGACAATATCCCTGCCAAATGATATATCGTGCCTACATCATACTTTTTAACTAATTTAGTTATCTCTTCCTCCTGAGTGACATTTGCTTGTTCTAAAATTCCATCAAATTTTTCAGGAAGTTTACTATGCGCTACTGCGATAATGTTTTCTTTTCCATATTTTTTTTGCAGCGCCAAAACCAACTCTGTGCCAACCAAACCGAATGCACCTGTTACTAAAATCTTTTTCATATAACTTTTAGCTCTTTCGCAACTTTTTCAAAGGCTTTTAATCCTTTCTCCAAGTCTTCCTTTGAATGAGAGGCTGAGGGGATAACTCTAATACGAGCCTTACCTTTTGCAACCATTGGAAAAAGAATCGGAGTAGCAAACACGTCTTCTTCAAACAATTTATTACTAAATTCCTTAGCAACTTCTTCATTCCCAAGCATAACCGGAATAATTGGTGACTCACTGCGTCCAATATCAAAACCCAATTTCTTAAATCCTGCTCTTAAATAATTTACATTTTCCCAAAGTTTTTTAACAGGCTTATCTGATTCCAATAGTATTTTTATTCCCTCAAGAGAAGCTGCGCTATCTGGAATCGAAAGTGAAATCGAGAAAAGTCTTTGTCTGGATTTTAACTTTTGGTATCCTACAATAGTCTTATTACCAGCAATATATCCTCCGCATGAAGAAAAAGCTTTAGACAAACTTCCAACCTCTATGTCAATTTTTCCTAATAACCCAAAATAGTCAACGATTCCCCTCCCACCATTTCCCAAGACCCCTTCACCATGTGCATCATCAACCATGGTTAAAGCGCCATATTGTTTTGCTAATCTGACAATTTCCGGAAGCGGCGCCAAATCCCCATCCATCGAAAAAACTCCGTCGGTAATTATCAAAACAACAGGTAGCTGTCCATCCGACTTTGGTGTTTGCATAATCTTTGAGGCTTCTTTAAGCTTTTCTTCCAGATCGTTGGTGTCAGCATGTTTATAAATAAACTTATTTTGCACTTGTGAAAGCCGTATTGCGTCAATTATTGAAGCGTGGTTTAACTCGTCTGATATAACAATATCTTCCTTACCTATAAAAGTCTGAACAGCAGAGCAATTAGCCAAATAGGCGCTCGTAAAAACAAGGGCTGCCTCTGTATTCTTAAATTTAGCAATAGCTTCCTCAAGCTCAAGATGTAAAACATGAGTACCGGCCAAGGTTCTGTAACCCGTTCCTATTCCGTACTTTTTTACAGCGGCAATCGTCGCGTTCCTAATTCTAGGTTCTTCGGTAAAACCCAAATAATGACTGGAGCAAAAATTAAGCTTCTTTACACCTTCTATTGTTAAATAAGGACCCTGACCAGATTGGATAGTACGGGGAGTCGTGCCTGTTTTATTTACTTCTTCCAACTGTTGATAAAATTTCGCAACGTTCATAAACTAAAAAGATTTGCAAGTCTTAGAACGATTATACCGAAATTAATTAACGGAGACAATGGTGTAGCTAAGTTTTCCTGCGGGCGCCTCGACTTCAACTTTTTCACCAATTTTTTTACCGATTAAAGCTTTGCCAAGAGGGGACTCGTGGGAAATTTTCTTATCCTTCGGATCCGCTTCCCATTCGCCGACAACGGTAAAGACTTCCTTTTTCCCTTTGATGTGAACCGTAACGGTTGAACCAAGTTTTACAATAGAATTCCCCTTTACATGCGATTCTTGAATTGGCACTGCCTGTTTAATTAGTTCTTCCAACTCGTCAATTCTGCCGTCGATAAAAGAAAGCTCTTCGCGGGCCGCGACATATTCTGCGTTTTCCGACAAATCTCCCATGCTTCTTGCTTGAGAAACCCGTGCCAAAACATCCGGCCTTTTAACTTTAGAAAGCTCTGTATATTCCTTTCTTAAATCTTCTAACCCTTCTTTTGTTAAATATATTTTTTTTACGTCCATATCTTTCTTAAAATAAAATCCCTCACAGTTTGACTAGAGGGAATAATTAAATAAGTTCAATTGATTGACCGTAAGAATGATATATTATGGCTAACTCTTTGTCAATGACCTCTAGTAGAATATTAGAGGCCTAAGCTAAGTGAATCCAAATTGGCGTATTTTTTTATTGTACTGTTTTAAAACATGCGACTTGTAATCAAATGGGTGCAATCCAATAAAACCTTCTTCCAATCTCTCTTTAGTAATGGCTTTTTTCATATAAAAAAACTGTAGCGCTCTTAATATTTTTTCCAGGAATATAATTCTACAAAGAAAGACAAAAGAACTATCGAAAAGGTTTTGTCGTTTTTTAAAAACTGCTTTATTTCTGGTTAAAAAGTTGGGCAACATTTTTTTTACCCACCCATTTACCTTAAGAAATTTATGATAAGTTCTGCCTCTTTCGAAAATTGGCAAAAGCTGAGCGATTTCGTGAGCTGTAAATAAATCTTTGTTTTCAAAAAGCATTCTACTTTCATCTATAACCAGATTCAAACAAATTTTATCCTGGTAATGTTTACTATTTTTATTGCGGTAAACACCTAAGAGAATTAGGAGTCCCGCTATTAAAAATCTTGTCGTCCAGGCAAGTCCTTCTTGAGCAATCACAAAGATATCGATGTCGTCAACTTCTCTACAATTCTGCATCGCCAATGTTCCGCTTATTCCGATCAACTTTATCGTCGGGATTAAACTTAATTGCCTAATTATCCTCTTTGCTTTGCTTAGTTTTTTAAAACTAATTATCTCTCTGGCTTGTCTTATTTTGACTAAATGCTGATTGCCTTTAAGAAAGAAAAAGCCTCCGCTAGAATCGATAGGGATTTTTGCGCTTTTTAAACCCTGCGTAAGCTCTTTTTGAGTTATTTTCTCTGCGATGAGAAAATTATAAATTTCATCTTTTTCTAGCGGATAATCAAAAAGGCTTGAGTAGAGCAGCGTTTTTAAGATTGCTTTTTCTCTACTGTCCATATTTTTGCAGAACTTGAGTGGCGCCTTGCGAAAAAGTTCCTAGCGCTGTTTGTGGAGAGCTACCATTAATAACCGCGTTTACGGCATTACCAAGATAGGTATTCAACTCTTGATTCAAACCGTTATCGTAAGTACTATCCACAAACGGCGACGAAAACGCCGAAGGAGCTTGGGCGACAAATGGGGCGAGGACCGGATTTGATTTTAGGGTATTACCTAAATCAACTCTTGCATAAGGTTCTCCAAAAGTTCTGGTTTTGGCTTGTTCCGCATACAAACTTTCTTCCGTAGATTTCTCTACTAAATACTTCATAAACAGTAACGCCTCCTTTTGATGTTTGCTTTTTACCGATACTCCCTCTGCCCAGTAACTGGCTAAATTAACAGCTTGATTTGGCAATTGCGGAACGGGTACGACTTGGAAAGTAAGATTGGGATTATTTTGTTTAATCGTAAAATAATCCCACGAATAACCGAAATACATCGCTAGATTACCCCTGGAAAAAGCCAGGATTGAAGGGTCAAGAGTGTTATCCCAAACGTTATTTGTATCGGTCGCAAAAGCAGTATAAAAATCTAAAGCATTAGCTGCCCTATCGGAAGAATCTTGAATTTTTAGAGGATCTACTCCGTTTTGCAAAAAGAGTAAAGAAAGAATATCGGGAGCATGTGTAATATTGTCGTAAGTTCCCATGGCTGCGCCGGCAGTTTTTATTTTTCCGTCAGCGTCTTTAACTGTCATTGCTCTTGCATCACTAATAAAATCGTTCCAGTTAGCCGGCGGTTGTAAACCGGCAGCCTTGAAAAGCCCTGAGTTAACATACAACACAAGAGTATCAATTTCTAAAGGAATTCCGTAGATCGCCCCGTTTTTGATCAAATCTTTTTGGGCAACGGGATAAAATGTTTTCTTAAAGTCAACTGGGGAAATTGTATCGGTTGGCAAAGGCAGTAAAACACTGGCGTACATTGGATACCAAGTGTTTTGAAAGCGGAAAACATCCGGACCGTTACCGTTAGCAATTCTCGTTATTACCCTCTCTCTGTACTGTTTGATATCCTGTTGCGAGTATTGAACCGTAATATTTGGATTCTCTCTTTCAAACCCGGCGATTAAACTTTGCATCGTCTTACTGTCTTCCCACAGTCCCCAATAATTCAATGTTACTTTCCCATTGGAACCTCCTAAGATCATCGGCAAAACCACGTTTACTAATAAAATTAGGACTACTATAACTACGGCCAACCCAATCCCCACCTTTACAATTTTTCGAAGCAGTGCAGTAGTATTGCCGCTGGTAGACTTCGGAGGGACTTGTGAAGGCGGCTCTTCAACGATGGGCTCCTGAGCTATTACTTCAGCTGGAGGCGCTTGTATGAAAGGCTCCGAAACCACTGCTTGCGGCGTAGGAACAGGTGGAACTGGTTGAGTAGATGGAACAGGCGAAACGGTTTGGGCAGGAATGGGAGAAAAAGGCTCCGGCGCACTGATACCAGATTGTGAATTAGAACTTTGAAAAACCGTCTGATCGTTATCCATAGCTATTTTATAGTATAATACCAAATAGAAACTATAATCAATGAAGATAAATTTTCCCAAAATAAAACTGAAGCTTAAATTAAGATACAAGAAAAAAATTTTATACTTTTTGAAGGTAGCTTTTTGGTTTACTACGGGTGCGTTACTAGCGCTTATTTTTATCTTAAGCTCTGGACTCTTCCTCTATCAAAAGACTTATGAAAACAAAGTTTATCCCGGTGTTTTTGTTGGTAATTTTGATTTTGGCGGAAAAAGCCAAAAAGATGTAGCAAATTCCCTTGATTACCGCAACTCTTTAATCAAGAGCTCTAAGTTTACTTTAGTCAGTGATTACGGGATAGCTACCGTTTCCGCTAAAGATATCAACTTTGGTTACAATAGTTCGCTTTTAGCTAGCCAAGCTTACATGATCGGCCGGTCCGACAATTTTATTACCAATCTAAGCCTAATGATTCAATCTTATTTGGGCGGTATTTACCTTTCTCCGTCTTACGCTTATAGCCAAAGTCAACTTTTAAATATTCTGCAACCGATTTCCCAAGCAATAGAAAAAAAACCAATCGACGCGCTTTTTAATACGACTAACAACAAGGTTACCGCTTTCCGGCTTTCCGAAAACGGGCAAACAGTAGATAATCAAGCTTTAAATGATAAACTTTTATCCTATGCCCCAAGCGTTTTAAGTTCCCGGCCTCCACAAACAGTGTCTTTTCCAATCCCGATTAGAATTATTGAGCCAAACATTAGCACCGAAAAAATTAATAAATTAGGAATAAAAGAACTAATTGGCACAGGCAACTCTTTGTTTTTCCATTCTATCCCCGGTAGAGTCTTTAATGTTAATCTTGCCGCCAAAAGGCTTAATGGTATTTTAGTCGCACCGGGTGAAACGTTTTCTTTTGACCAGGCGCTTGGTGATATTTCCGCTTTTTCGGGCTATAAACAGGCTTACATCATCCAAAACGGACGGACTATTTTAGGAGACGGAGGAGGAGTTTGTCAGGTTTCAACTACGCTTTTTCGGGCTATTCTAGATGCGGGACTGCCGGTAATTGAAAGACACGCGCATGCTTACCGGGTCGGCTATTACGAACAGGATTCTCCTCCGGGAATTGACGCGACGGTTTATTCGCCAACAGTT
>DATKGX010000040.1:0-6847 GCA_035510555.1 Patescibacteria group bacterium
CACCATTGCAAACTTAGGTAAAAGAGTTGATTTAGATCCGATTCTCAAAGTTTCCAACTATGACGGCAGCATCTCTTACCAAAAACAAACAGAGTTACCAAATCTAGTGCTTGATCCGGGAGTATCCTTTATTATTTCCAATATTTTGGCTGATAATAACGCGCGCTCTTTGGAGTTTGGGATAAATTCACCTTTGAACATTCCCAACCAATTCGTTTCGGTCAAAACCGGCACTTCGGACAATAAACGGGATAACTGGACCTTCGGTTTTACGCCATCTGACTTAGTTGCGGTTTGGGTTGGTAATAATGATAACTCGCCGATGAGTCAAGCTCTGGCCTCCGGAATTACCGGCGCCGCGCCAATTTGGAATAAAATTATGTCTTTACTTTTGACTAATACCTCTGTCGCGCCGCAAAAAATACCCGATGATGTGGTAATGAAAAGGTGTCAAGGAAGAAATGAGTATTTTATTAGAGGGACCGAAGCTACACCGGATTGTAATTTTATCGCTACCCCCAGCGCGACTATCACACCGGCGACTAACTAATTAAACCTTCCAGTTTTTCGAAAGAGTTGAGAGGATCGCTGCTATTAAAAACAAAGCTGGTTGTGACGAACCGGTTGGCTCCGGCTTCTTTACATTGAACAATAGTTGTGTCATTGATTCCGCTGTCGATTTCAATTGGGATTTGTGTCCTCAGTCTTACCTGTCTGATTTTTTCTAAGGTTTCCGGCAGAAAAATTTGTCCGGATCTGCCCGCCTTATCGCCCATTAAAAGAACTAAGTCTAAATCATCGAATGGAACCGATAAAGAACTGATTGGCGTCGGACTGTCAATTGCCAAACCAACTTCGCCAAAAATTTGTCCTTCGGCAATAAACTCGTCAACGTCCACCATCTTCTCGACCTGCCCCAAAAATCGTTTGAAACCAACCTCCGCCAACTGTTTAACATAGTGTGTCGGGTCTTCTACCATTAAATGTGCTTCCATAAAAAAGTCTTCTTGGTATTTCGCAAAGGGCGCTAAATCCATAAAAGAAGTTTCTTCGCAAAATTTTCCGTCCAAAAAATCAATATGCACCGCATTGGAAAAGGAGCGGATGATTGCCAATTTTCTTTCGATTTCCACGAAGTCTTTTTCTAAAATTCCCGGTATTACGTTATGCATAATTTTTATCCTCAATCTCTTTAATTTCGCTTACTCTCCTGATGTGTCTTGGGTCGTTGGAAAATGGCGTTTTTAAGAAAATATCTACCAGTTCTTTGGCTTTTGTAAAATCTTCAAACTCTGTTCCCAAAGACAAAACATTGGCGTTATTATGTTGTCTTGATAGCTGAACATTTTCTTTGGAAAATCCCAAAACCGCCCGGACATTTTTAAATTTATTCGCAACTATTTCCTCCCCCGCCCCCGATCTTCCAAAAACAATGCCAAAAGAATTTGGGTCGTTTTCTATCTCTTCCGCCGCCTTAGCGATAAAATTCGGGTAGTCATCAGCCGGGTCTATTGAAAAAGCACCGCAGTCGACGACCTCATATTTTTGTTCTTGAAGATATTGCTTAATCTCTTCTTTCAGTTTGAAACCGGCATGATCCGTTGCTAAGAATATTTTCATATCTTCCAGTTTAGAAATTAAAAATTAGAAATTAGGAATTTTTGCCCTACTGTCCTATTATAACCAAAGCGTCCGAGGAAAAACTATCAGGAAGATTTGCGGAAGTACTACCGATTGTATAACTTAGTCCTAAATCATTTTGTAAAAGGCTTAAGTAATTATTACTCGCCGATTTGACCTGGATAACAACGTTTGTGTAATTAAAATTGTCCGCGTTTCCGGTTCCAGCGACGTTATAACCAAGATGTTTAAGGTTGGCTGCGCCTTTTCCCGCCACTCCGGCTGCCCCACTACCATTTTGCACTGTCACTGATAATTTGCTTCTATCAAGACCGGTTGCTGAGTCAACCGGATTTAGGGTTGGTATTGGCGTCACCGTCGGCGTGACAGTTGAAGTAGTTGTAGGAGGTGGGATAGGAGTATCGGTTGGCAGGACGACAGCCGCATTTGACGCGGGAGTTGGAGCTGGTGCTGGCGGCAAACTCTTATTCGAACTGACAACTCTATACCCCAAAAATAAGAGAACGAGAATGATGATGGCCAAAATTAAATAAGCGGACCGTTTATTGGTTTGCCGCCGCTGCGGAGTAAAGCTTGGAATCGCTTCTAATGGCGTTTCTTCCATGCACTGCCTTTCGACCAAAGAGTAGCACACTTTTTTCCATTTTGCAATCCTAAATTACAAGCCGTCTGTTATAATAAATTGTGCGATGAAAAAACTTCTCTTTTTGCTGTTTCTGATTCTATTCGTAGGTTTGGCTATTGTTTTACTACCTCAAGTAAAAGCCCAGGATGCAATATGCAATAATCCTTCTAATCTCGGCTACGAGGATTTGGGTAAATGCGTCGACGAGCTAACGAATGCCAAGCAACAGTCGGAAAAGGCCACCGCGCCCCTTCAAGCTCAAGTCAATGCCATAAAGTTAAGAATAGTTTTTATTGAGCAGGATTTGGTTGTCAAGAAAAAAAATATTGATGATGGGTACGCTAATTTGGCTAAACAACAAGATATCTTAAACGCTACCATTCGGGATTATTACATAAAATCTTATTATAATTCTCCACTTTTAATACTTTTGTCTGCTAATTCTGCCAGTCAATTAACACAACTTTTGGGGTATCAAAAAGCTAATGCCGACCGCGACAAAGCGATTATTACCAACATTGCAGTTACTATTAATGATTTAAAAAATGAAAAGGCCGCTCTGGAAAGTGAAGAAACCAGCATTGCCGCCACCAAAGCAAAACTCGACGTAATTGTTGCCGGAGCACTCGCTTATCAGGCAACTTTGTCAAACCAAATCGCCCAACTTTCCGCTTTGCAACAGCAAATTTTGGCGCAAAGACTAGGAGCACTTAATATTCCGCTTTACGCTTATAACACGCAAGGCGGGTGTTCGAGTGACATCGGCAAAGATCCGGGTTTTAGCGGCGGATTCGGCTTTTTCACCTACGGTGTGCCAAACCGGGTTGGTTTGAATCAATACGGCGCTCTTGGAAGATCTAAAGCTGGACAAGGTTATGAAGATATTTTAAAGGCCTACTATAATTATGACTCCATCGAAAAAAGAGATGCAACTATTAATGTTGACGGCAACGGCAGTTTTTCTCTTGACGACTATGTAAAGCGTATCTATGAAGTTCCAAATGAATGGGGTGACCAAGGCGGGATGAACGCTTTGAGAGCTCAGGCAATTGCCGCCAGAAGTTACGCAATGGCATATACCAATAATGGTTCAGGCTCAATTTGCACCACGCAACAATGCCAAGTTTTCCAACCCAACCCAAAAGGCGGCAATTGGGAACAAGCAGTTAACGATACCGCCGGAATGGTTATGGTTCAAGGCGGTAATCCGATTAAAGCTTGGTTCTCTTCTACTCATGGCGGTTACATTTTTAGTTCCGGCGACATCGGTTGGAGTTCTTCCAGTTGGACCAAAAATGCCCAAGACACTAGTAGTAATGTCGGCAGTTTTTCTGACCTTAAAAGCAACGCCTACGATAAAGATTCTCCTTGGTTCTATTGTGACTGGGGATCAAGAGCTAGTTACGATAAAACCGCTTGGCTAAAATCCGACGAAGTCGCAGACATTGTTAACGTCATTCTTCTTTTACAAAATGATTCCAGCGTCAAAGACCATTTATACCAAACCGATAAATCAAATCCCGCCGGCACCGATACTTGGGACAGCGGCAGAGTAAAGCAGGAACTTTCTAAATACCGCACTCCCTACAATAATGTTAGTGATATCTCCGTTTCGGCAGACTTTGGTTCTGGTAAAGCCACCAATGTTAATGTTTCAGGAGACGCCGGCTCGGTGAGTATTTCCGCCTCTGATTTTAAGAATTATTTTAACTTAAGAGCGCCCGCTAATATTCAGATTGTCGGGCCGTTGTATAATGTAGAAAGAAACTGAATTTATGCCGGATATCTTTATTGCCGAGCCAACAACTGAAACTGCCCCAACCAAAACAGATCCTTTAATTGACGACGCAGATTTTCAGACACCTGTGTCTAATGCCCAAGACCTATCTCCGCAAAATCCGGTGCATCTTTTTTCCGCTTTTAGAAAAGACCCTGATGGAGTAGATTTTAGCGACAAAGAACCTGAGGAAAAAATCATTCTTTTTATCCGCCGCTCTTTTATCACCAACGTTAGATGGATATTTTTTGGTGTTTTATTGTTAATTATCCCTCTATCTCTACCGCTAATCTTGCACTTCTTCCCCAACCCGCTTCCCCCCTTATCCGGTCAGTTTTATTTCCTCTTAACTGCTTTTTATTATCTCGTTATCGCCACTTATTTGTTTATCGATTTCATCAGTTGGTATTTTAATATTTCCCTTGTCACCGACAAACGGGTGATTGATATTAATTTTTCCAATTTGGTCTATAAAGACGTGGCGGCGACAAAAATAAATCTGGTGCAGGATGTCAGTTTTGCCCAGATCGGCGCCATTAGGACTTTTTTTGATTACGGCGACGTTCTGGTGCAAACCGCCGGCACGCTGGATAATTTTACTTTTGAATCCTCTCCCCAGCCGGAAAATATCGTGCATATTGTTGAGGATTTAATCGGCAAACACAATGAACTTTTTGGCTAAAATTTTACCATTTTTACAATTTAGCTTTTTAACCAAGGTTGGTTTTTTAGCCATCGATTTCTTTTTTGTACTGTTTTTAATCGTCGCGCTTCGGCAAGTTTACGCCATGAACGAAATTATTAGCGGCAGCGGAAATCCTTTTGCCATAAAGCTAACCGCATTTATCCTTCTTCTGGTCGCTGTTTCGCTTTTCTTGACAGCGCTTGTTATACTATAGCTGATGGCTGAATCGTTAACTTTTGCAAAAATCGTCGCTAACCCCAGCGCTTTCTCCTGGTCACAGGTTTATAGCGCCGGCAAATTATTTGCTGTTATTTCACTGGAAGCCCAAGAGGAAAATTTAGAAAAAGATTTTCTAAATATTGTCGGCAAAGAAATCCTTAACACGTTGGAACAGGAGTTTTTTACGCTGGAAACTAAAGATTTGGAATCAATTAAGGCCGCTGTCCTAACCACTGCCAAAAAAATTCCCGCTGAAATAAACTGTTCGTTTGTCATCGCCGCTCTTACTAATAACATTTTGTATTTATATATTTTGGGTAACGGCCGGGCCTCTTTGAAAAGAGACGGCAAGCTTGGTAATCTGATTGAAGCCGCTGACCAAAAATCCGATGTTTTAAAAGAGGCTTCCGGATATTTACAAGATGGTGATGTTGTTGTTCTGCAAACAAAGCAGTTTTCCGATGTCATTTCCGTCGGCACTTTATCGGAATTTATGGACAATTTAGCGCCAAGCGAGGCTGCCGAAAATCTGGCGCCTTTGGTACACGAAAAAGAAGAGGCGGGAGCCGCCGCGATTATTGCCCATTACAAAGCCCCAACCGCCGAAGAGGTGGCTGAGCCATTAATGGAACCGGAGACGGAAGTTGAAGAAAAGACAGTTGAAGACGAACAAAATTCAAGCGAATCGCCTTTTTACTCCCCGACCGTCACCAGAAAAACCAGTCTTTTGGATAAAGCCCGACCTTTAACAGCTGCTTTGTTTTCTAGACTAAAACGACCGCAAGATATTGGCCTTAATCATTCCAGAAAAGTTATTTTGACAATTGTAATTGTGATTTTAGTAGTTTTTGTCGGTAGTGTTTTCTTCGCCATCAATAAACAACAAGCCGATAAAACCCAGAGTGCTTTTGCGGCCGTCTATCCGCAGGCGTTGAAAGATTACAATGAAGGCCAAGGCTTGGTTGAATTAAATCAGAATCTGGCCAGAGATAGCTTCCAACAAGCCCAGCAGCTTTTAAATAGCGGTAAAGATAACTTGCCGAAAAACTCACCTGAGGAAAAACAGGTTTTAGATCTTTTGGGTAAAGTTAATTCGGCGCTCTCTGCCTCCTCCGGCGTCACTAATGCAGCAACCAAAGAAGTTCCAATTAGCACGAGCCAATTACTTTTGGCCGAAACCAAAAACGACGGCTTGTATTTTACCGAGGATGCCAGTCATATTTATGGATTGACGGCAACCGCAGTTTATACCCTAAATCCTGACGGCACCAACAAAAAATCAATTATCACCAACAGCAATGATTGGAAACAGCCGGGCGGACTATCCACTTATCTTGGTAATGTTTACGTTCTGGATCAAGCGCAAAACCAAATTTTGAAATACGTTAATGCCGATTCGGGTTTTGTCAAAGCCAATTATTTCTCTTCCACGTCTCCGGATTTATCCAAAGCCGTTTCGATTGCCATCGACAGCTCAATTTATGTCCTAACTTCGAATGGTAATATCAATAAGTTTACCAAAGGCAACGCCGATACTTTCACCATCGCCGGTTTGGATACCCCCCTTAATCACCCAACCCAGATTTCTACCAATTTAAATGACGACAATGTTTATGTTTTAGATAACGGCAACTCAAGAATTGTGGTTTTGGATAAAAGCGGCAATTACAAAAACCAATATCAGGCGGGGGTTTTAAAAACCGCTAAGGATTTTGAAGTTTTGGAAAAAGACAAAAAAATCTACGTCCTCTCCGGCGGCAAAACCTACGAAATTGATTTGAAATAGTTGCTTTTCCCCTTAAATTTTGGTATATTCTTCAAACTTATGATAGAAACAAGTAGTAACAATCCAGATCTAGTAACAACGCCAGCTTTAGTATCTACAATTGAGCTTGAACCT
>DATKGX010000041.1:0-19004 GCA_035510555.1 Patescibacteria group bacterium
GCAGCTTTTGGAAGAGCCAACTTGGATAATTGATTATCCGCAGGATGTTAGTCCTTTGGCAAAACCTCATCGGTCAAAGAAGGGTTGGGTTGAAAGATTTGAAGGTTACATTGGTGGAAAGGAAATCTGTGATGGTTGGTCGGAGCTGACAGATCCACAAATTCAACGAGAGCGTTTTGCAGTTGATACTAAAGTTGCGAGAGTTTCAAAAGAAGAAGCGCAGCAAACGGATGAGAGCTTTTTAGCGGCTATGGAATACGGTATGCCTCCCCTGGGTGGAATTGGAATAGGAATAGACAGGCTAACTATGTTTTTTACCAATACATGGTTAATTAAAGAAGTTATCTTATTCCCACTGCTTAAGCCCGAGAATTCTTAAAGAAAAGATTTAATGAAGCCTCAAAATAGATTATTAATTGCCACGAAAAATCAAGGGAAAGTTGGAGAATTTAAAGAATTCTTAAAAGATTTACCTTTTGAAATAGTTTCGCTCCAAGACTTAAATATCACCGAAGATATTGAGGAGGACGGAAAAACTTACCAGGAAAATTCACAGAAAAAAGCACTGTTCTTTGCAAAATTATCCAATCTTCCAACAGTTGCTGACGATGGAGGAATAGAAATAGTAGCGTTAAATAACGAGCCGGGCGTTAGAACCAGAAGGTGGTTAGGTCATCATATGAGCGATGAGGAGATAATCAGTCATATGCTCAAAATCTCCAAAGAACTCCCCGATAATAATAGAAAAGCATTGTTCAAAGCTATCGTGACTCTTGCTCTGCCGAATGGTAAATGTTGGAGCGTTTCCGGAGAAGTTGAGGGAGAGATTTCAAAAACTCCCAAAATAAGTTTCATGAAAGGTTATCCTTTTAGGTCATTTTTTTATCTGCCCAAAATAAATAAATTCTATTACGAGGGTGAGCTTTCAAAAGAAGAAGAAAGATTATATAATCATAGATATAAAGCAGTACAGAAATTGCTGCCCATAATTCAAAAACATGCTTGACATAAAATTTATCAGGGAAAACAAAGAAAAAGTTAAAAAAGCCATTGAAGATAAGGGTATTAAATTGGATCTCGATGAACTATTAAAATTTGATGAAAAAAGAAGAGACTTTATAACAAAAATAGATAGTCTAAGAAGCGAGAGAAATAAGGTTGCAAAAGAGAGAAACGTTGAAAAAGGAAAAGCAATCAAAGTTAAGCTCGAAAGTTTAGAAAGTGAATCAAGGGAAGCCGAGAAAAAGTATTCAGAGCTTATGCTCTTTGTTCCAAATATTCCAGCGTCAGACACTCCAGTTGGATCAGACAGCAAATCAAATAAAGAAATACGAACATGGGGAGAAATTCCGCAATTTAATTTCCCAATCAAAAATCATATTGAGTTGGGAGAAAACTTGGGCATTCTAGATCTGACAGCAGGATCTAAGACCGCCGGATTCAGAGGTTATTACTTGAAGAATGAAGGAGCTTTATTAAGCTGGGCAATTTTAAATTTTGCACTTCAGAAAATTATCTCTCATGGATTTGTTCCGATGGTGCCCCCTACTTCGGTTCACGAGTTCGTTCTAATTGGAAGCGGCCATTTTCCTTTTGGAAAGCAAGACGTTTTTCAAATTGCCAATCCCGGAAAAATGGAAAGCGGAGAAGAAATTAAAAACCCAATTTATTTAGCTGGAACTTCGGAGCCTTCTCTGTTGGCCTATTTTTCAGATAAAACTCTAAGTGAAAAAGATTTGCCGATAAAAGTTTGCGCTCTTACCCAGTGTTACCGTTCAGAAATAGGTGATTACGGAAAAGATGTTAAGGGTTTGTATAGAGTGCATGAGTTTATGAAGGTTGAACAAGTTGTAATTTGTAAAAATGATATTAAGGAATCAGAAAAACTTCAAGACGAAATGCAATCTTACTCAGAAGAAATTCTTCAAGAGCTAAAACTTTCTTATCATGTTGTTCAAAATTCTACTGGGGATATGGGAGCAGGAAAATATAGAATGTACGATATCGAAACATGGATGCCAGCGAGAAATAATTATGGAGAGACTCATTCAAATTCTAATTTAACTGATTGGCAAGCAAGAAGACTTAATATTAAATTCAAAAACGAAAAAGGGGAAGTCAACTATTGTTATACTTTGAATAACACCGTAATTGCGTCGCCAAGAATTATAATTCCAATATTGGAGAATTATCAAAATGAAGATGGTTCCGTAAATGTTCCGGAAGTTTTACAGAAATATCTTAATAAAAAAGTAATAAAATAATCAGAATTAGCCTCTGTGATTTTTACCGTCTCCGCAATCTAAACGATAGCTTTTGAAGCAAAGAAAAATGCTTGACAATAATTAAGAAATGTCACAAGATTAAATTAATTGCCGTTCACCTTTATTTTTAAAGTGAGCGAAATTATTTAAGGAGGTGATTCTGTCCATGGCAAAGAAAAAGAAGAAGAAGAAATAGTTGGTAAGCTATTTGGAGCATTACCAATTGATCAGTTGGTAACCCCTCACAATAAAATGTGAGGGGTTTTTGTTGTTAATTGTGGTAAAATTAATCTATGTTAGGAATCATCACTAAATTCTTTGACTCAAACGAAAAAGAAATAAACAGACTGGCTCCAATTGTCGCCCAAATAAATTCCTGGGAGGAGAAAACAAAAAAATTAAGTGATGTTGCTTTTCCAAAAAAGACAAAGGAATTCAGGGAGAGGATAGAAGAAGGAGAACCGCTCACGAATATTTTGCCGGAAGCCTTTGCCTTGGTCCGCGAAGCGGCACACCGCACCATCGGGCAAAGACACTTTGATGCACAGCTGATGGCTTCAATTGTTTTGTCGGAAGGAAAAATTGCTGAGCAAAAAACCGGAGAAGGAAAGACACTATCCGCAACGCCGGCGCTTTATCTGCACGCTTTAACCGGTAAGGGTGTTCATCTGGTTACAGTCAACGATTATTTGGCAAGACGTGACGCCGGTTGGATGGGACCAATTTTCCATTTCTTAGGCCTATCGGTAGCGTCAATTATTAGCGAAGAATCATTTATTTATGATCCAAAACACAACAATAAAGATGTTCATGATGAAAGACTGGCGCGTCTAAAATCAGTTTCAAGGAAAGAAGCTTATGAGGCCGATGTAGTTTACGGCATTAATTCAGAGTTTGGGTTCGACTATTTACGTGACAATATGGCGCAAGATGCTCAGAGTTTAGTGCAACGCGGTTTCTACTATGCCGTCGTTGATGAAGTTGATTCGGTCTTAATCGATGAAGCCAGAACACCGCATATTATTTCTGCTCCCGACGAGGCACCGGCACAAAAATATTATGAGTATGCCAAGTTAGTTGATAAATTAAATCCGGAAATTGATTATAAAATTGACGAAAAATTAAGAACAGCGCATTTAACGGATCATGGCATTGGGAAAATCGAAAAAATTTACGGAATCTCCAATATTTATGAAAAGGATTTTGACACGGTTTATCATCTGGAAGCGGCGTTAAAAGCCAGAACCTTATTTCATAAAGAAAAAGATTATATTGTTAAGGACAACGAAGTAATTTTGGTCGATGAGTTTACGGGAAGGTTAATGGTTGGCAGAAGACTGTCGGAAGGTTTGCATCAGGCAATTGAGGCGAAAGAAAATGTGCCGATTCAAAGAGAATCAAAGACCTTAGCAACGGTGTCGTTGCAGAATTACTTTAGAATGTATGAGCGCTTGGCGGGAATGACCGGAACCGCGGTCACGGAAGCCGAAGAATTCCATAAAATTTATAAATTAGACGTTGTCGTTATTCCAACACACCGCCCGATGATTAGAAAAGACATGTCGGACGCAATTTACAAAACCGCGCCGGCAAAATATACAGCGGTAGCAGTAGAAATTGAAAAAGCACACGCTAAAGGACAGCCGGTTTTGGTCGGCACCACTTCAATTGAAAAGAATGAAATCGTTTCGGAGCTTTTAAAAAGAAAAGGGATTAAGCATGAAGTTCTAAACGCTAAAAACCACGAAAGGGAAGCAGAAATTATTGCCAAAGCCGGCGAAATAGGCGCGGTCACGGTGGCTACCAATATGGCCGGACGTGGTGTTGATATTATTTTGGGAGGGGAGCCGCCAAAAAATGTCAGCGGGCTAAAAGAGTGGGAGAAAAAACATCAGGCAGTTTTAGACGCCGGTGGATTATATGTCATCGGTACAGAGCGGCATGAATCGCGAAGAATTGACAATCAGTTAAGAGGACGTTCGGGACGGCAAGGCGATCCGGGTTTGTCGCAGTTTTTTGTCGGACTGGACGATGACATTATGCGGCTTTTCGGCGGAGACACGATTTCGGGGTTGATGACCCGCTTTAATATGCCCGAAAATGTGCCATTACAGCATCCGTTGGTTTCCCGTGCCATCGAACAGGCCCAAATAAAAGTTGAAGGTTATAATTTTGACATCAGAAAACATTTGGTGGAATACGACGATGTTCTCAATAAACAAAGGGAAATAATTTACAGCCGCCGAAAAAAAGCTTTGGAAACAGAGGCTAAATCGGATGACCTCAAGCAGGAAATTCTAGAAAAAATCCATTCCTCAATTGCCGCCATTGTCACGATGTATACTTCAGGTTCTTTAGAAGGTTCTCCAATAGAACAAATCATCGAAAAATTCTCAACCATTATTCCTTTTGACGAAAACTCCTTAAAGCAAATCAGTGTTCAATTAGAACAAATTAGCGCATTGGATGAAAAAATTAATTTCTTAAGTAAGTTGGCGGATGATATCTACGAAACCAAAGAAAAACAAATGGGCGTGGAATTGATGCGGCAGGTGGAAAAATTTGTCATTCTTTCGGTTATTGATAATTTATGGATAGATCATTTGGATGCGGTGGAAAATTTAAGACAGGGAATTGGTTTACGAGGATACGGACAAAAAGATCCGTTAGTTGAGTATAAAAATGAAGCGTACAAAATGTTTGAACAATTAATTAATGCCATTGACGATGAGGTTGTGCACCGAATCTATAAAATTCAAGTTCAAGCACCGCCGGAAATGCCGCATGAACATCAGCATATTACGGCTCAACCGGCCGGCGGAAACGCAAGCGCGGAAGTTTCAACAAATGCTCAGAAACCAAACGTCAGTAGTTCGCCAACGGGTGTAAATAAAAAGTTAGGTCGAAACGATCCGTGTTGGTGCGGAAAACTAAAACCAGATGGTTCCCCAGTTAAGTATAAAAATTGTCACTATTCTAACTAAGCTTAAGTTTAGAATACACGCTTTTCATAAAAGGTAAAAGTTTTGTTTTAAGCTCGTGCCTATTATTTACAATCACAAATCTTCTAGTAATTACAGCATGACAAACGGGACATAAAATGCACCATTCATCTGATTTTGTCGATTTTGGAATAATATGATGCCATTCACAAATATCAATTCCACAAACTTCACATTGTTTGCCATAGAGTCTAAGCGCTTCTTTTCTGTAGGTAGACCTAGCCGTTCCCTTTCGGTTTTTCCATAAATTGTAATTCATGCGATAGTATTTAATTACAGTTTCTGTAACCCCAAGTTCATTAGCAATTTTCCTATCGGTCATTTTTCGCCAGTGCATCCGTATAAAAGAACGTTCGCCAGTTTTTAGTTGGTGCGTCTGGGGTCTTATACCAGCTTCTTTTAAGGCTTTGGACCAGTATCCAAATCTTCTAACAACTGTTCTGGGAGAAGGCCCAGGAAATTTATTTAAATCTCGAAACGTAGGAGATTTTCCTAAAATTTTATATACACCCTTCAGGTATTCAAGTATATCTTTGTTGGAATAGTCTCTCTTAAATTGTTTGTTATTGTTTTTCTGCAGATATCTTATTTAAACACGAAGTATAGAAAATGTCAAAAAGTATATAAAGTGTCGTTTTCTAAATTGTTTTTATTATTATTCTCAACCTGATATAATCATTTTCAGATGAAAATTTCTGCATGGATTTTTGCAACAGATCTTTTACCAAACAAACGAAGCTTAATTGAAAAATTAGGCAATAAAGGCAATCTCTTTACGAACGCTAAGCCGAAAGAAGTTTTTAAAAAGTTAAAATCTACAGGCGTTGATGGAATTGAATTATTATTGCCTATAAATTTTTCCAATACTGACTTTCAATATCTTAAGAAAGTTTTCGACGAAAGCGGTGTTATTGTAAATAGTGTCCATCAACCGCTGCGATTAATAACAACAACGGATACAAAAGAAGTTGAAATGGTATTCGAATTCGCTAAGAAATTTAATGCGAAAGTAATTGTTCTCCACCTCTATAACGCAAAAGGACAGATATTCAATATGAAATATCTAGAAGCACTCCGTAAGTTAGAAAAAGCTTCCGGCATTAAAATAGGCTTTGAGAATACCCAAAAATTTGCACAAGTTTTTAATCAGAAAAGATATTGGGATGGTAAAATGTTTGCTGATACCGTTAAAAAGGCAGGATTCTCAATTACACTAGATACAACTCACCTGGCTGATGCAGGCGGAGACATAATTGCATTCTATAATCAGAACAAAAACAGCATTGTCAATATTCAGCTAAGCGATTATAGAACTAAATGGCCCAAGCCCTATCTTCACTTGCAACCTGGAAAGGGAACATTGCCAATGGAGGAATTTCTTGAAGTTCTCAAAAACAATAAGTATGATGGTTTAATTACTATGGAAATTAAAACAGACCTCGAAGGTTTATGCGAAAGCGCTAGGTTTATTAGAAAGTATTTAAATTAAAATGAGACATTTGATTTCGTTAAAAGAACAATCAAAAGAAGATTTAGAAACAATCCTCGATTTAGCAGTCAAGCTCAAAACGAAAAGAAATAAAGGGGAGCTGACTAATTATTTACAGAATAAAACCTTGATTATGCTTTTCCAGAAAACTTCCACCCGCACGCGTCTTTCGTTCGAAGCAGCGATGACGGAGCTGGGAGGTCATGGTATTTTTCTGGACGCGCGCACCACACAATTCTCTCTGACCTCGTTTGAAGACGAGATTCAAGCGATAATGCGTTTTGGAGAAGTGTTAATGTTCAGAGCCTTGAAAGTTCAAACTGTTGAAAAGGCCGCTTCTTATAGTAAAATTCCGGTGATTGATGGGTGCAGTGAAAAATATCATCCGAGCCAAACTTTAGGCGATATTTTAACCATGATGGAATATTCAAAAGGCTTAAAAAACATCAAAAAAGTGGCATGGCTGGGAATTGAAAATAACGTTTCCAGCACTTTGAAATTGGCTTTAGCAAAATTGGGCATCAAAATTACAATTATTTCTCCCGAAGCGGATAAAGCCAGCGTTGATAGAGAATTAAATCAAATGGCTAATAAAACCGGTAACGTTACTTATACAACCGACATTCAAAAAGGCTTGGAAGGCGCAGAGTATGTACATACCGATACTTGGGTAAACATGGAGTTTTTTGACAACGGAAAAATAAAGCCGGAATTTAAGCAAGAATATGAACGAAGATTAAAATTATTTAAGCCCTACCAATTAAATCTCAATCTGATAAAAAAGTATGCCCCAAGCGCCAAAATAATGCACTGTATGCCATGTCACGTTGGTTATGAAATCACCAGGGACGCAATTGACAGCAAAAATTCAATCATCTTCGATCAGGCGGAAAACCGGATGCATATCGAAAAAGCAATTATCCTCTGGCTTCTAAATAAAGAAAATCTGCTATGATTTAGATATGCCCAATCAAAAGGGGAATTCGCAATATAAAGTTCTGGTCGAAAAATGGACCAACCGCCATAAGAATCTCCAGAGTGAACTTTTCAATAAACATCAAGACGCGTTCAAATGGTTGGTAGATAACTCAAAACAATTAGCAGTTGGATCATTGGCCAGTATCTTTTTGCTGGCATCGCCGGCTGCCGCAAAGATTCCTAATGCAATATCCTCTGCTAGCGCCCAAGTTAGTCAGACTATCGACCGGAAAGTTTTCTTAGTTTATGATTTAAAAAATGTTTTGCCAACAGACGTACGGCCTTTAACCGCTGATGAAGAAAAAAATGTGAGCGAAGTTTTAACCAGAGATTTTAATATTCCCGTTTCAGCGGAATTAGACGGAAAAAGACTGAATACGACTTATGGGCTGATTGGGCAGGAACAACATTTACCAAGATATCCGGGCGATAATATTTTTAACCATTTCGATAATCAGAATGATTCCAATAAATATTGGTCGTACGGGATAACACCCGGTCTTGGCGCGTGGGGATATTTTACCGATTCGTCAGGAGCCTTAACTCAAACAGATATTGATAGGGAAAAATATTACATTGCTGTTCAAACATTTCTGGCCCCCGGTTTTGACACTAACACCAAAGAATATACGGACTTTTTTAGATACAGAAAAATGTTAGTGGTTAATCCACAAAATGGCAAAGCAATTGTGGCCGATATTGCCGACGCCGGACCCTCTCCCTGGACCGGTAAGCAATTGGGCGGTTCGCCGGAAGTAATGAATTATTTAGAACGAGTAGATGGTGCGCAAAGAGGACCGGTTTTATATTTTTTTATCGACGATCCAAATGATACAATTCCTTTAGGACCGGTGCAATATTAAACTTATGAAAGGAAAACACTTTTACAGCCATTTAATTGAAATTCACGAAATCTATTTAAGTCTTTCGGAAATGGATTTGTCAGATGAGGAACGTGGACACTTATTGTCTTTAACGGAAGCAAATATCCATACTACAGTTATCAATACGGTGTTGCCCCAACTTTCCGAAGAGGACAAAAAAGTATTCCTCAAAAACTTAGTGGCCAATAACCACGAAGAGACTTGGAAACATTTATTGGGAAAAGCTCAAGGCATTGAATTAAAAATACACCAATCCTTAAAAGAGTTAAAAGAAGAGTTTTTAAAAGACATTGAAGAAGCGAAAAAAGTTTAAGTTATCTAAGCACGATAAGATAGAAAAGAATAGCCGCAACTATCCGGTAAGCTCCAAAAATTATAAAGTTGTTGCGCTGGACATATTTTAAGAATAACTTTACAGAAATTAAAGCCACGATAAACGCACCGGAAAAGCCAACTGCCAGCATTAGCCACTCGCTGGGCGAATAGGAAAAATTTGTCTTGATTAAGTCTAAACCGGTAGCGGCCAGCATGGTTGGAACAGCCAGAATAAAAGAAAACTCGGCGGCTGCCTTTCTTTTAGTCCCCAAAAATAGTGCGCCGACGATAGTGGCGGCAGAGCGCGAAACTCCGGGGATAATCGCAATCGACTGGAAAAGTCCAATGACAAAAGCTTTCGGTAAAGTCATTTTGGCGATGTCGTCAATATGGTGCTCTTTTTCTTCGTAAATCAACTCCAGAAATATCAAAACAATACCTCCTACCAGAAGCGAAACTAAAGTGACGTAAAGATTTCCTAGCAAATAATTCTTGACGATTTTAAAAAGCAGTAAGCCGATTATTCCGGTGGGAATAAAAGCGACAATAATTCTTTTCCAAACCTCAATACTTCTAAAAAGACTGTTCCAATATAAAACTACAATGGCCAGAATCGCTCCGAGCTGAATAATGATTTCAAAATCTTTGACAAAACCAGTTTGCGCGACTTTTAGGATATCAGCCGCAAGAATCATGTGTCCGGTAGAGGAAATTGGTAAAAATTCCGAAATGCCTTCGACGGCGGATAGAATTAAAGCTTGCAGAATATTCATAACTTAAATGATTATAGCACAGGAAAAAGATTGCAAAACAACTATGGATTCATTTACAATTATTGCATGAAAGAAGCTCCAAAAGAAGAAGTGCAATGGGATAAGAAAAAAATCATCCTATTTTTAATCGCCGCGGTACTTTTGATTGGTATTGGCTTTGAAGCAAAAGATTATATTCTCGGAGTAAATTCGACGCCCAAAGCCCCTGTGGTAAAGCCGGACGTTAAAGGCACGGCTACTCAAGTCAGCTCAAGTATCAAAAATAGCGTTGCAGATCAATTAGGTAATTTAAAGACGGAAGCACAGAATGTAGATTTAGTAGAAATAGCGTCTTCTTCTCCTCAAGTTCAAAAAGTCATCAATGATTTAAAAGCGATTCAAAATTATCCCCAAAACCAGCTAAAAGCAACCTGCGAACAGATTTGTAATGGTCTGTAAATATGGACGAAGTAAAAAAAGAAGAGCAGAAAATAAAGCACAAATTCAACCGCTTTTTAAGAATTTTTGGCCCAGGTTTAATAACCGGAGCAGCCGATGACGACCCTTCCGGTATTGCTACTTACTCCCAAACCGGCGCCCAGTTTGGCTATGGACAGCTTTGGACCGCAGTTGTAATGCTTCCCTTTCAAACCGCTGTTCAGGAAGCTTGCGCCAGAATCGGAGCAGTGACGGGGAAAGGATTGGCTGCGGTAGTTAAAACAAATTATAGCCGGAAAATTCTTTACGCTGTTGTCTTACTGGTGGTAATCGCTAACACAATTAATATTGGAGCAGACATCGGTGCCATGGCTGCCTCTGCCAGATTATTACTTCCAATTCCATTTGTGGTTTACGCACTCCTTTTTACGGTTTTCGTGCTGTTTTTGGAAATATTCACATCCTATAAAAAATACGCCAAGATATTAAAGTGGTTATCGCTTGCCTTACTGGCATATCCGGTAACGGCCATTATTGCCGGACAGAATTGGCCGGAAGTTT
Organism: Patescibacteria group bacterium; assembly: GCA_035510555.1. Taxonomy (GTDB): domain Bacteria; phylum Patescibacteriota; class Microgenomatia; order Levybacterales; family UBA12049; genus DATKGX01. The sequence continues at coordinate 10,684 of DATKGX010000041.1, forward strand.
TTAGGGCAACAATTACCCCGCATCTAGAACTTACTCCTGCATTTTTCTTTATTTTAACCGGCGTTTTGGGGACAACGATTTCTCCGTACATGTTTTTTTGGCAAGCGTCGGAAGAAGTCGAAGAAGAAATTTCTACCCAGAAATTTTCCGGTCAGAGTTTAAAGCCGCATATCGGTAAAGCATTCTTAAAAAACTTGCGTATTGATAACGCATTGGGAATGATTTTCTCGGAAATAATTACCTGGGCAATTATTGCGACGACCGCATCGGTTCTTCATTCACATGGTGTTAACAATATTAATACTGCCGCAGACGCGGCCAAAGCGCTTGAGCCTCTGGTTTCCACTTTTCCCAACGCCGGATTTTTAGCCAAGACAATTTTTGCAACAGGCGTTATCGGCATTGGACTAATGGCAGTGCCGGTTTTGGCCGGTTCAGCCTCTTATGCTCTTTCGGAAGCATTTTCCTGGAAAGAAGGTCTATACCGTAAATTTAAAAAAGCACATGGATTTTATGGCGTTATTACGATCGCAACTTTAATTGGTTTACTAATTAACTTTGTCGGTATTGACCCGATGAAAGCGCTTGTCTTTACAGCGGTTTTTAACGGTATTGCCGCGGTGCCTTTAATTTTCGTAATTGCAAAAATTTCCTCCAGTGATAAGATAATGGGCGAGCATAAAAGCGGAAAGCTTTCAAAAACTTTGGTTTGGCTGACTTTTGTCGGGATGTTGTTTTCAGCCTTGGCAATAGTTGTTACGTTATTTATTCACTAAATTATGGAAGATTTGAAACAAAGAATCGAAAATGTTTTGGTAAAATTCAACCTTGACGAAAAACAAAAAAAGGTAAGAGAAATCGAAGCGGAAAGTTTGCATCCTGATTTTTGGAAAGATCACCAAAACGCAACGTCTGCAATGAAAGAGCTCTCAAAGTTGCAAAAGGAAGTTGCCGACATAGAATCTCTCAAAGAGTTATCTTTAGCCGGTAAGCTTCAAGAAGCAGAAAAACTCTTAGATGAGCTGGAAACTCTACTGTATTTTTCCAACGCTTACGATAGTAGTTCGGCAATTATGGAATTACACGCTGGTCAGGGTGGGGTTGAAGCGATGGATTGGACAAACATGCTCTACCGGATGTACACACGCTATTTTGATAAAAAAGGTTGGGTGCATGAGGTAATTGAAGAAACTCCGGGCGAAGAAGCGGGTTTAAAAAGTATTACAGTTCAGGTGGTTGGCGATTATGCTTATGGATTTTTAAAATGGGAAGCCGGCGTGCATCGATTAGTAAGGCAATCTCCGTTCAATGCGGATAATTTGCGGCAGACTTCATTTGCTTTGATTGAAGTGATGCCCGAGATTGAAGAAAGCGCAGAAATTGAAATTAAAGATGAAGATTTAGATTGGGATTTTTACCGAAGCGGCGGACATGGCGGACAAAATGTGAATAAAGTTTCAACGGCAGTCCGCCTCAAGCATATTCCAACCGGCATTGTCGTCACTGCCCAGGCGCAGCGTTACCAAGGGCAAAACCGCGAATACGCACTTAAGATTTTGCGGGCAAAACTCTGGCTTTTGCAGGAAGAAGAGCGGAAAAAACAGGAAGCCAGTCTTAAGGGTGGATACAAAACGCCCGGGTGGGGGAATCAAATCCGCTCGTATGTTTTGCACCCTTACAAAATGGTAAAAGATTTAAGGACGAATTACGAAACCGGTAACGCCGAAGCAGTTCTCGATGGAAATCTAGATGAATTTATCGACGAAGAACTGAGAAAATTATAACTTCAGAGGTTGCCAAAAGTAGCAAAATATGGTTTACTTAATAAAGGAGGTGAATGTAAATAATGGATGAAAATATAGATCAAGTTCAAAAACAAAATCCAAATCAAGCTCAACCATTAATCCGCAATTTTAATTCAGACAGTATTAAAAGTGCATTTACTTCTAAAGTTATCGCGATTCTAATAGGAGTTGTAGTTGTGGGAGTTATCAGCGGTTTCTTATTTTCTCGAATGGGAGGTCTTTCAACAAGTCAAGTCAAAACCGGAACAATCACTAATGGTTCATCGGCTCCCGCGGGGACAATTATTGGCTCAAACGATACCACTACCTTCAAAGACACGGCCCAAGGCACGCTTAAGGAAGGAGGCATTGACGGCGAGGGAGCTTTTCATCTCGTAAGGCCGGGCGGAGACAGTCAAAACGTTTATCTTACATCCTCATCGGTGGATTTATCGCAATTTGTCGGGAAAAACATTAAAGTTTGGGGTGCGACCCAAAAAGCCCAGCATGCAGGCTGGCTAATGGACGTAGGAAGAATTCAGGTTCTCTAATGATAAAACTTGACAAAGTCTCTAAAAAATTTGGTACCGGCGTTTTTGGATTGTCGGAGGTCTCTCTAAATGTTGATAAAGGGGAATTTGTGTTTTTGGTTGGCTCAACGGGCGCCGGGAAAACCACCATTTTCCGACTTTTAATCCGAGATATTTTACCAACGGAGGGAGAAATATTGGTCAACGGATGGGACGTCGTAAAACTACCCAAAAATAAACTCTCCACGCTTCGAAAAAATGTCGGTGTCGTTTTTCAGGATTTAAAATTACTGCTAGATAGAACTATTTTTGAAAATGTAATGCTGCCTTTGGAAGTTGCCGGAGCAAGTAGCGCCGAGGCAACAAAAATAGTCGAGACAGTTCTAGGACAGGTTGGATTAACCGAACACAAAGATAAGTTTCCCGTTCAGCTTTCGGGTGGAGAAGTACAACGGGCAGCTATCGCCAGAGCCCTTGTTCTTTCTCCTGAAATACTTTTAGCGGACGAGCCAACCGGAAATTTGGATGCCGCGACATCATGGGAAATCGTAAAACTGTTGACGGACATTAACAAAAAAGGGACAACGGTGGTAATGGCAACACACAATTTGGACGTTATTAAAAGTTTGGGGAAAAGAGTCATCCGCATTGAAAAAGGAAAAATAGTCGAGGAACCCTCCTCCGTCAAGACTTTGGAAGGGCAAGGAGTGAAAAAGGGTTCAGAAAAGCATAAAATAGAGAAAGAGGAGGAAAAAACAGAATGAATTTTGCAAAAACCGCTTGGAAAAACATTAGAAGGTCGCCGTATCAGGCTTTGGCGGCAATTCTCATCATGACCTTAACTTTTTTAGCGATTTCGTTTTTCACATTTCTTCTAGTTGGTTCCTCAAAAGTCATCAATTATTTTGAATCAAAACCCCAAGTTACGGCTTTCTTCAAAAATGAAGCCAGCCAAAGTGACATCAATCAGTTGGAAAATCAGCTACAGGCAACAGGTAAAATCGCGTCAATAAAGTTTGTTTCCAAAGACGAAGCACTCAAAATCTACCGGGAGCAAAATAAAAATGATCCACTGCTGTTGGATTTGGTCACCGCCGATGTTTTGCCGTCTTCGTTTGAAATCTCAACCGTTAAAATCGAAGACATGGCGGCAATTTCAAATGCGCTCAATAAATCCGCGCTCGTTTCAGACGTCATCTACCAAAAAGACGTTGTTTCAACTTTAACCTCCTGGACCAGCGCGATCCGGAAAATTGGTCTTACGTTAGTAGTTCTACTATCTTTAGTCTCGATTTTTATCATGGCGACCATCATTAGTATTAAAATCTCCCAGAAAAAGGAAGATATCGAAATAATGAAGCTAATTGGCGCCACCAATTGGTATATCCGCTGGCCGTTTTTAACCGAAGGGATTTTGTACGGAATTATCGGTGCGGTGGTCGGATGGACTATCGCAACCATAGGCCTTTTGTATGCCACGCCGTTTTTGGAGTCATTTCTAAAAGGCATTCCGGTTTTGCCGGCATCATACCTAGACTTATTAGTGCTTTTGGGACTAGAAATTGTTTTTGCGGTTTTCTTGGGAGCAATATCAAGTTTCTTAGCCGTTTTAAGATATTCAAAATAGCTTTTATCAATTTAGAATGTATGATTTATGAACTTTGGAATAAAAAAATTAGTCCTCTTACTTCTCGTAACTTTCTTTCTGTTTGTTAGCGCTAGAATTGTTCACTCACAAACAGATACACCTACCCCAACCCCAGCTCAAGATAATACACAGGCAATAAATGACCTTCAAAATAAAATAAATGCCGCAAAAGCTCAGAAGCAAACATATTCCACGCAGATAGAGTTGATAGGTAATCAGATAAAACTTACGGAATACAAAATAGAAGCGACACAAGAACAAATTACCAGCGTAACTTTAGATATTGATACAACCTCAAAAAAAATAGCCTCACTTCAAGGCACTTTGGATACATCAATAGCAGTTCTCATTAACAGAATTATCGCAACTTATGAAGTAGGAACAATTCAACCGTTTCAAATTTTATTGACTTCTAATAATGCTTCGGATTTTTTTAGCAGACTCAACTATTTAAAACTTGCGCAAGCGCATGATAAGCAATTAATTTACGATACCCAACAGGCAAAAGTTGATTATTCAAATCAGAAGACAATTCTTGAAGACAAAAAAAAGCAACTGGCAAATTTACAGCAACAATTACAAACTCAGACAACGCAATTAAATCAAGAGAAGCAAGTACAGCAGCAACTTTTAGCAACTACGGAGGCACAGATTGCAGCATATCAGGCGCAATTGTCAGCTCTGCAAAATTTCGCGCGTTCCAGAATTGGTCCTGGTGGTCAAAGTATTCCACATCAGGACTTATCTGATGGATGGGGGAAATATTACAATCAACGTGACGCAAATTGGGGCAATAATTTTATAGGTTTATCAAACATGCAAGTATGGGAAGTAGGCTGTTTAATGACATCTTACGCTATGGTAGTAACTCACTACGGTGGTTCAATAACGCCCGCGGATGTCGCTAGTAATGTAGGAAATTTTGCGGGCGGGAGTGCCTACTTTAATTTACCTGGTCCCTCCGCGAACGGGCATTCGGCTAGTGATATCTCAATGCCATCGCTGGATGATTTGAGAAATAAGCTTAACTCGGGAAATTCTATTATTGCCGGATTGTCCTATGATGGCGGACCAATCGCAGACCATTGGGTGGTCTTGAGATCAGTTAATGGCGACAGTTTTAATATTAACGACCCTTTGTATGAAGGAGCGATGAACGTGCCGTTAAACGATCATTATTCGGGACTTAAAATTGTTGAAGCCAGGGTCTATAATTAAACTAAGATAAAAAGAATTGCCCTAACAATTTATCTTTTTTGTTTTTTAAGCCTGTTTTGCCAAGGCAGGGTTTTTGCCGCAACGCAATCAATCTCCATAAGTAGTATTCCTTTAACGATTGATCAATCACGGAAATTTGATATTAACGTTTCATTTTCTTGTTCCAGCTGCACAACGGATTCGTATTTACGCGGCGTTTTTTACCCAAGCGGGAGCAGCTATTTTGGCTATACATAGGATAATAACGGGAATTGGAGCAACGCTGCCGGCGGGAATTGCACGACCTATTTTAAAATAGCCCAAACGGATTTAAGCAGTCAGGGAACTTGGAGCGGAACATTAAAAATTAAACCGGACGCGGCAAGTTCTTATTATAATGGTCCGGGTGAATATCTGTTTAAAGTCGGAAGATACACGCCAAGTTGTAGCTCCGCATCAGTTTGGTCAACAGAAGAAACAGTCGCTATTACCGGTTCAACTCCCACTCCGACGCCAGCTCCAACGGATACTCCAACGCCAACACCCACCCAAGCTGTAACGCCAAAGCCAACATTGCAGCCGACTCCAACGCCAAAACTTTCGTCAACAAGCGCAGAAGAAATTTCACCAACTGACAAAGAAGTGCTTGGACAAAGTAGCGATAGCGCAGAAGTTCAGATCCCAACACCCACGCCACAGGGCGTAAAAATAGCTTCAAGTAATGGCAATAATTTACTCGCAAAACTCTTGATATTTATCGGCATTGTTTTTCTTATTGCGTGTGGTATAGTAGTTTTCTATCCTTATATAGTTAGGTTTAAAAACAAAAATAATGAATGAAGAATATATTACCAATTCAAGTGAGGAGACGCAAAAATTAGGCGCGGACTTCTCGCAAACTCTAAAGGGCGGAGATTTTTTGGCCTTTTATGGCGAGTTGGGAAGCGGTAAAACTACTTTTATTCAGGGTTTGGCAAAAGGTTTAGGAATAACAAGAAGAATTATTTCACCGACGTTTATAATTGTTCGCCATTACAAGATCAAAAGTGGCAATTTTTATCACATCGATTTATACAGAACGGAAAGCGAAAGCGACCTCTTGGGTTTGGGAATCGATGAAATCATCAAAGACGAAAGCAATATTGTCGCTTTGGAGTGGGCAGAAAAAATGGGAGAACTGCTGCCGAGAAAAAGAATTGATCTCCATTTCGAATATCTGGGAGATAATAAGCGAAAAATAAACGTCAAAAGATATGAATAGTCAAATAAACGAAGCAGTCAAAGTTCTAAATAGGGGTGGCATCATTATTTTTCCAACCGACACGGCGTTTGGGATTGGCTGCCGGGCTGATGATGAAAAAGCAATTCAAAGATTGTTCAGAATCAGGAATAGGCCGTCTTCGCAAGCGGTTCCGGTTTTGTTTGACTCAATACAAAAAGTAAAGGAATATGTGCTGCCATTTGACGAAAAAGTGCAAAAACTGATGAACGACTTTTGGCCCGGCGCTTTGACAATTGTTCTGAATGCAAAAACAGATAAAATTCCCATACTAGTCAGAGGTGGCAGAGAAACAGTTGGAGTGAGAATACCTAATCACTCTATAATTTTGGAGATTATCAAAAATTCGGGAATTCCTGTCTTGGGGCCTTCGGCAAACTTACATGGAGAAAATACTCCTTTCGAGCTCAAAGATCTAGAGCCAAAACTAGTTTCATTAGTCGATTATGTTGTTAAAGGTGAATGCTCAGTTAAACAAGCCTCGACAGTTGTCGATTGTACCAAAACCCCTTGGAAGATTTTGCGTCAAGGCGCAATGCAAGTTAAGATATAGGTATGGCGAAAACTTTACGAATCGATACCTCCGATAATAAAAAGATTTCGGTTGAGCTTGAAATCAATGGTAAGAAAAACAAACTGATTAAGGAGGCAACGCTTCTAAGATCTGAAGCAACTTTGCCGGCCATTGATAAATTACTCCGGAACAGTAAGTCAAAAATAGAAGAGATAGAAAAAGTAGAAGTAAACAAAGGTCCGGGTTCATTCACGGGTTTAAGAGTTGGGGTAGCAATCGCTAACGCGCTGTCATTTTTGCTCAAAATTCCCGTCAATGGTAAAAAGGTTGGCGAATTGGAAGAACCAGTATATAATAAGTAGTAGGTATGATTAATTTGCTGCGCCACCTTTTTTTACCTAGGGAAACGAATAATTACAGATCTGGATTTCTGCATCATAAAATTCTACTTGGTTTCATTTTACTCTTTGTTTCAGCCGGAATTCTAACCTCATATGTGCGAACGAATTTCCCTGCAGTTTTAGGACTATCGGCAAATATCTCCACTCAACAACTTTTAATTCTGACTAATCAACAGCGGCAGGATAATAATCTTGGGGCGCTGACTGACAATCTAGAGCTTGATCAAGCGGCCGCCAACAAAGCAGCAGACATGTTTAGTAAAGATTATTGGGCGCATAATGCGCCGGATGGTGCCACGCCGTGGGTTTTTATAAAAGGAGCGGGATATAATTATGTCTATGCCGGTGAAAATCTGGCGCGGGGTTTTAATAGCGCTTCGGATGTTGTAACTGCCTGGATGAATAGTCCGGAGCACCGACAAAATGTTCTGTCGCCAAACTATCAAAATGTCGGGTTTGCGGTAGCGACAGGGAAATTAAGCGGTGAAGATACGGTTTTAGTAGTAGAAATGCTTGGAAGTACAAATTTGGGAGCACCGGTTGCGTCAGAGAACAATAGTCCGCCTGCCGTTGCCGCTGGTTCTCCGACAGCGACTAATGCTAAACCAGCTAATGTTCCGGTTGCCGCGCCGGCACAGATTCCCGTCGTGCAAGTTAACAATCCTAATCTTCTGGGAGTTTCGATAATAAAACCTTTGATAGATAGCCATTCGTTAGTTTCCTTATCTGCCGGCGCAATTTTAGCCTTATTTATTTTTGTTTTAATTTTAGATATGGTAATAATCGAAAGGAAAAAAGTCGTTCGTTTTGTCGGTCATAATCTAGATCACCTATTTTTCTTGGGAGCAATGTTTGCCATTGTTATAATTCTTTTGAGAGGAGCAATTATTTAAATGTATCAAAAACTTCAGAAACATTTCGGATATTATCTTTCTCTTATGGCAATCTTAGGGTTGGGACTGGCTCTA
>DATKGX010000042.1:0-19199 GCA_035510555.1 Patescibacteria group bacterium
TATCAAGTTGTCATTATCAATGCCGATACAGATGCCAGTGAATCAATGATTACCGCTATGGAACCAAGCATTGTTGTTTTGTATGGCTTAAAAGCGAAAGAAACTGCCAAAGCTTTAGGTAAAGAAGCAGTTTCGGTTCAATCAAAAATTAGTTTTGCCGAAGATAAACTTCCCGAAGAAACCCAAGTTCTAGTCTTAGGCTAAAATCTCCCCGTTGACAAAAAAAGTCGCCTGGATAATAATACTCTCGTAATGACAGCCGAGACATCTAAAGCAAGAATAAATGCGCGCCCACTATCTCCTGATGCAATTGAACATGTAAAGGTAGAACAAACAAGAAGACTCGATGAAGCCCGAAAGGTTTTTGAATCAACTTATGATTGGCCGTATCAACCTCAAGATAGCGAAGAGCTTTATCCGGAAGTTCATTCAATGCTGGAAAGATTAAATGATGTAATTAATCTTACGGGAGTAGGAATTGTAGAGGGAGTTGATTCAGCATCTATAGAATGGGATACGTCAAGAATTTGGCTTGGACCTAAGTCTTTGCTCATACGGGGAGAAAAGCCACATCAGCAGTCAGGAGCGATGTTAATTGAATTACGAGATAAAACAGATAATGAACAAGATTATCCAACCGCTGTGACAGTTTCAGATGCTCTATTTACGTATTCTGGCGAGTGCATGGTTAATACCACAGCTGCAATGGTGGTGGCGAAAGCATATTTTGATGCGCTTATTATGCCTTGGGAAGAAGCATACGGTATTGCGCCCAAAACAGGTAATATCCCTGAACAGAGAGCTGAAGAGCCAAAAGCATATACAATAGCGGAAAAAGCTCGCGTATTCGCATTAATGCGTGGAGCTGAGCCTAAAACGGATGAAGAAAGAGAATTCGTAGCGGAGCATAATAGAAGCTTGAAAGCAACAATAAAAAAATTAGAATTTGATGGGTTGGGATCTACTAAGGGTGCACCGATGGATGATCATCCGGCCACTTGGTAATTTTGCTTCTTGATAATTTAGAAGTTTTCTACTAAAGTCTTAATACTAAACTAATATGGCAGATAGAACTCCTCCGCGCAGCGAAGACGCAGAACAAAGTGTATTGGGAGCTGTTTTAATCGATAAAGATTCGATTGGGTTGGTCTCGCAAATTTTAACTCCGGAAGATTTTTACAACGACATTAATGGCATCATTTACGACGCAATGCTTAGTTTATACGAGCAGAGAAAGCCAATTGATGTTGTCACGCTTAACCGGGAATTCAAGAAAATAAAAAACGGCGATAAAGTTGAGTCTTCGTATCTTTCGGAGTTGGTTAATTCCGTACCGACCGCCGCCAACATTGAAAATTACGCGGACATGGTTAAAGAAGCATCGACTAAGCGCAATTTAATTTCGGTCGGAACGCAAATTGCCGAAAATTCCTTCAAGGAAAATAGTGAAGTGGGGGAGTTATTAGATAAAGCAGAAGCTTCAATTTTTGCCATCTCTCAAGGCCGAAACCTAAAAGGATTTATTCCGATTAAAGACAGCTTGGCGGAAAGTTTTGACAGAATTGATGAGTTGCACAAAAAGGGAGCGGGATACCGGGGAGTAAAAAGCGGTTTTACCGATTTGGATAATCTGCTTTCGGGGATGCAGCCGTCAAATTTGCTTATTTTAGCGGCGCGCCCAGGACAAGGGAAAACAGCGATGGTTGTTAATATTACGCAAAACATTGCGGTGGAGCAAAAAATTCCGGTCGGAATGTTTTCTTTGGAAATGAGCCAGGAAGAATTAGTGGATAGACTGTTGGTGGGACAAGCCGACGTTGACGCGTGGAGATTAAAAACCGGTAAACTTTCCGAGCCGGATTTTACCAAGCTTTCGACAGCCATGGGGCAATTGGCAGACGCGCCAATTTTTATCGACGATACGCCGGGAATTACAATCGCCGAAATGCGTACTAAAGCCAGACGTTTACAAATGGAACACGGTGTTAAGCTTTTAATTGTTGATTATCTTCAGTTGGCGGATCCGGGCAGACGCTATGACAACCGCGTTCAGGAGGTTTCGATTATTTCGCAAGGATTAAAAAATTTAGCCAGAGAATTAAAAATTCCGGTGATTGCGGTTTCACAATTATCCCGTGCGGTAGAGCACCGGGGAGAAAGAAAGCCACAGTTGGCAGATTTGCGTGAATCCGGCGCGATTGAGCAGGATGCCGATGTGGTTATGTTTTTGTACCGGCCGGACCCGGATATAATTTCTGACGTCATCCCGACTAAACTTTTAATTGCAAAACACCGAAACGGACCGATGGGCGAAATTGATTTATTATTCCGCGGCGACAGAATCCGTTTTTATAACGTTGAGAAAAAACATGAAGCTCCAACGCAAGGACAAATGTAAATAAGCCTCTTGCTTTCCGCGAGTATTTTTGGTTATGATAATCTTAGAGAAAAAGGAAGACCCCACTTCGTTCTGCAAGACAGAACTTCGAGGGGCGATGGGAGGTGATATTTTAATGGACGATAATAATCAAACACAACAGCCAATGGGAATGCCGCAAGCGCCAGTTCAGCCGGAACCAGTTGTTCCGCCAGCACCAGCTGAGCCAACAATGCCGGAACCAGCGCCAATGCCGGAACCAGCTCCACAAGAGCCAGTTCAAGAACCAGCAGCGCCAGTTCAACCGGAACCAGCGGTGTAACATTATCATTTCGCTAAGGCGAGGTTTTAATGCAAAATTAAACTAGCACCTGACAACTGTTAGTTTAATTTTTTGGGCATTTTTTGGAAATTCTGATATAATTGTCCAAGCGGGGGCGAGTGGCGGAACGGTATACGCGATAGTCTCAAAAACTATTGATCGCAAGGTCTTGAGGGTTCGAATCCCTCTTCGCCCACATTCATTTGAGTTTTGAGCCTCTTTATTATATACTTTCAGTTATGACACTTCAGCAAATCTATGATTTAGGTATAGAAATGGCTAAAAAGGCCGACCCAAGGGGAGAAAAAGCGGTTGACGACTGCCTCAAGAGAGCTAAAAAAGACTATGAAGGTCTTTCCGCAAAAAAGAAAGAATTTTTTGATAAAGAATCATTAACTAACCCTTATTCCGATTCTAGAATTTTATTCGGAGAGCCGAAAACTCAAGTAAAAAGAATTTTGGCTGGAATTGACGCGGATGCTTCAGAGGTTTTATTGACTGATCGATTAAGAGAAAAGGGTGAAAAAATAGATTTACTTTTGTCACATCATCCATCTGGGCATGCATATGCCGGTTTGCACGAGGTAATGGAAATGCAAGCAGAAATGTTCGCCCAAAGCGGTGTCTCAATCAATGTGGCGCACGCTCTTATTCAAGAAAGACAAGGAGTGGTTCAGCGAAAAATTTCGCCGGCAAATCACAATCAAGCTGTTGATACAGCGAGACTTTTAAATGTTCCCTTAATGGCGTTGCATACAATTTGCGACAACCTTGGGAATAAATTCATGCAGGATTATCTAGCTAGTAAAACTTTCCATACAGTTGGGGAAGTTTTTGAGCATGTCTGCGAAATTCCGGAATTTGTCGAAAGTACTAAAGGTAAGGCAGGGCCTTTCATTGCTTCGGGTTCGGAGTCAAGTCGCGCGGGGAAAATCACAGTAGGTTTTACGGGCGGCACCAATGTTTCAAAGGAACTCTACATGGAACTTTCAAAGGCAGGAGTTGGGACATTGGTTGAGATGCATGTGTCCGAAGATACACTAGAGGAACTTCGTAAATTACACATAAATGTTATCGATATGGGTCATATTGCGGCCGACTCGCTTGGTATGAATCTATTCTTAGACGAACTGGAAAAGCGGGGAATAAAAGTTATTCCATGTTCCGGTTTAATTAGAGTAAGGAGAACGAAATGATTGGAGTTCAAGAGCTTAGGTCAGGAATAATTTACGAAGAAAACGGAAATTTATTACAGGTTTTATCCTACGAGCATGTTAAGATGGGTAGGGGAAGCGCTACTATAAGGGTCAAAATTAAAAATTTAAGAAGCGGTTCAACCACCGAAAAAAGTTTCATTAACACAGCCAAAGTAAACGACGTCACGGTTTTAAAAAAAGAGCATCAATATCTCTATAAAGATCAAGAATTTGCTTATTTTATGAATCCCCAGACTTTTGAGCAAATCAGCGTTCCCTTAAAAGTAATTGATGGCGATGAATTCTTAAAAGAGGGGGACGCTTATTCAATCAGCTTCTTGGGGCAAGAACCGTTATCGGTTATTCTTCCGCCAAAAGTTGTCCTCACGGTTACGGAAACTGCACCCGGAGTCAAGGGAAATTCGGCCACCAATGTTTTTAAAGACGCGGTTTTGGAGAATGGACTAACGACTAAAGTGCCGCCGTTTATTGGAGTTGGGGATAAGGTCCGCGTGGACACCAGAACCGGAGCATATACAGAAAAAGCCCAATAAAAAAATGAAAGAAAATCTTATTCTAAGAGTGCTTCGTATTAGGCCATTTGCTTATTTAATTGCTTCGGAATTTTTTTCCCAATTCTCCATGAATCTTCTAAACTTTTCTCTTTTACTGATTGTTTTTAGCGTTGCCAATAGTAACAGCGCGGTTTCCGGAGTCGTTTTGGCTTTTACCATTCCTTCAATCCTCTTCGGAATTTTTGCCGGCGTGTTGGTGGACAGGTGGAATAAAAAGACCGTTCTTTTTGCCACTAACCTTATTAGGGCAATGCTGATAGTTCCTTTGGCTTTTTTTCATACCAATCTGGCCGTTATCTATGCGGTCACTTTTGGGGTTTCAGTTGTGACGCAATTTTTTATTCCGGCCGAAACCCCGATTATCCCTCTTCTGGTTGGAAAGCCTTTACTATTATCGGCTAACGCTTTATTTGGAATGGGAATTTATGCCTCGATTTTTTTGGCCTATGCAATGTCCGGACCATTCCTTTATCTATTTGGACAGTCATATCTTTTTATTTTTTTAAGCATTCTATTTTTGATTGCGGGGATTTTCGCCTTTCTTATTAAAGGCAATAAATCAAAGATAGAACCTAAAAGGACAGCGGTTGTCCTGGGTTTTAAAGAGGAAATTAGTGTTGTTCTAAAGCTAATTTCTCAAACAAAAGCTTTATCGCATGCACTTTTCTCTCTGGTGCTGGCGCAAATTTTGATTTTGGTTTTAGCTGTTATCGGGCCCGGGTACGCAACTCATATTCTAAGGATCAGGATAGAAAGCTTCCCGACTATTTTTATGCTGCCGGCAGTAGTAGGACTTACTGTCGGAGCATTAATAATCGGTAGCTTCTTGCATAAAAAATCTAAATCCGCTTTAACCAAATTCGGCATGCTTTTAATGGGTATCTCAATTCTTCTTCTTCCATACGGTTCCAGAGTTGAATCGAGAGAAATTATCCATTTTATTAATTTTTATCTTCCGCATATTTTACGAATAACAATGTTGCATATTACGGTTTGTTTAGCTTTTCTGCTTGGTTTTGCCACGTCATTTGTTTTTGTTCCATCGAATGCGGTTCTGCAGGAGGAAACCAGCGATGAATGGAGAGGAAAGGTTTACGGACTTTTAAATTCATTGGTCGGCGTCACGTCAATAATTCCGGTGGTCGTGGTGGGAGGATTAGCCGATTTAATCGGTGTTAAATTAGTTATCACCGGTACAGGAATAGTGGTTATTCTTATTGCGCTGGTCAGAATTTTTATCACCGACAGAGGGTAATATGCTTTTAGTAATACTGATTTGTTTCTTGCTATTTCTCTATAGCGTTTATTATCTGGCTAAAGATGACTTTGTTTTGACAAGAAATGATGTCCCCGTAGCTAAAGTTTTTAGTATGGTTTTTTTGACAGGCTTAGTTTCTTTACTATGCGCAAGACTTATTTTCGCTCTTGCCTATCCGACTGCGGTACTTCTTAATATCTTGGGATTTTTAAGCTTCTATCGGTACGCCGGACTTTCATTAATTGGTGCTCTTTTGGGAGCAGAAATCTTTATCTATTTTTATTGTCACTATCGGAAAATACCCGCAGGGAAAATATTTGATTTATTTGCCTTAAGCTTTATCGGTGTTTTACCGGTTGGTCTAATCGGGAATTTCATTCTCGCTTTTGGTAGGGTCGGACTTTTTACCAATCTCTTATTTATCTTTTCAATCCTTTTGCTGCTGCTTTTTGGCAAAGTCATTTATCCTTTTTCGGCCAAAGGTGAGATAAAAGACGGCAGTTTAGGTTTTATCTTTATGGCAATTTTTTCGTTTTTATATTTCCTAACCAAACTCTTCCTAAATCTTCAAGATTTTTCTTTTCTCAATCCGGAAAATATATTGCTGTTGGTGATGTTATTTTCTTCGTTGATTCTTCTCTTAAATCAAGAAATAATGGATAAGTTCTTAACTAAAAAATGAGCGATATAAAAGTAATTTACGAAGACGATAATATTTTAGTCTTGGATAAACCCGCAGGAGCGATTGTTAATAAAGCCGACACCACCAAAAACGAAATCACCGTTCAGGATTGGTTGGAAGAGAAATGGCAAATAGCAAATAGCCAATGGCAAATAGCAGATAGGGAAACCGATTTTTATAAGCGGGCGGGCATAGTGCATAGGATTGATAAAGAGACTTCCGGGATTTTAATCGTTGCAAAAAATCCAGCCAGTTTTGCAAATCTTCAGGCGCAATTTAAAGATAGGGAAGTGGAGAAAGCCTACGTGGCTCTCGCTCATGGACGGATAGAACCGGCAGAGGGAGAAATATCTGTACCGGTTGGAAGGCTGCCCTGGAATCGGACCAGGTTTGGAGTTTTAGCGGGCGGAAAGGAAGCGACAACACATTATAAAGTGATTTCTAGTTTTCAGTCTCCGGTTAAAGAGAAGGAGGAGCTGACGCTTTTAGAGTTGTATCCCAAGACCGGTCGGACACACCAAATTAGAGTTCACTTAAAATACATTAATCATCCGATTTTTGGCGACGAGTTATACGCCGGACGCAAGACTGCACGTGACGACCGGAAAATTTTGCAGCGTTTTTTTCTGCATGCCAAAAAAATAAGTTTCTTTCATCCAAAAACAGGGAAGAGGGTCGAGTTTGAGAGTCCGCTGCCGGAGGAATTACAAACCGTAGTAGATTCTTTAAGAGGTTGACTTTGAAGCTGAAAGCTTCTTTAATGATATAGGAGGTGATTTTATGGGAAGTTTTGGGGGATATTACAAAGGAGATAAGAAAAAACCAAAAAAAGACAAACAGGCTAAAGACTTTGGAGCCGCTCCTGTTTTTACCATGCCTGAATTAATTTCTAAGAAAAAACCCGCTGAATAGGCTTTATTTATGTCCAGAAATAAACATGAAACTAATCTAAAACTTGCAGGAGTATTTTTTTTATTGGTTTGCGGTTTAATAATCTTGTCGTTACTGCTCAAATTTTTTTTTGTATTCGAGAATAGCAAATTTGATGGTACGCATAATTTTATAGTCGGCTTTGTCGGACCGAGCCAAACAAAACTGGTTTCTTTTAATCCGCAAAGTAAGACCATGTCAACGATAGACATAAAGGCAAGCCTGGACAGGAATATGCTCGCAAGAACTCTAGAAGTTCCCGTAGACGGGATTTTAAAGGTTGATAAAAATGTCGAGGATAAAAGCGTTGCCCAGCTCTTGCTAAGATCTGCCTCTCCGTTTTCCAATTCCCTTGATGGCTTAACTTTTGTTGATGCGTTTCGGCTGTCTGTTTTTGCAAAAAGTGTCCAGGATGGCTCGATTTATGACAGAGATCTTCCGGCCGGTTTAAATGATGCACAGAAATCAACCATCTTAACTCTTTCATTCACCGACCCGGCTGTTTATCAGGAGAATCAGGCAATTCAGGTAATTAATGCCTCGAATGTTTCCGGGGTTGGCAGCCGGTTGGCAAGTTTAATTACCAATATTGGTGGGAGCCCAATCTTAGTGACGACCGCCGATAGTCCGCAAAACGTCTCCAAAATCATTTATTATGGGCAAGAGTCTTACACGGTAAAAAAATTAAGTGCTTATTTAGGATTTACCGCGCAGGAATCGGATAAAAAGGGAATTGCGGATGTTATAATTATAATTGGCAAAGATAAAATTGGTAAGCTTAATTTCTAAATATGTTTTGGATAATTGTACTTCTACTTTTTATTGTCTCTTTCTTATTAGCGCTGAGGGCTTTGAAAACGCTGAACGAAAAACCAAAAATAGGGGATGTCAAAAAAAGCTTAGACAAGAATCGGGTAATTTATCATTCTTGAGTTTCTTCTTCAATGCTTTCTTCTTCTTCCTCTTTTTCTTCGTGGTCTTGCGGTAGGTTTTTTATTTTCTCGCTTTTTTCCAATACCAACGGCGAGTCGGTAATCGAGGTAAAGGATGGTTGGTCTTTGTAGCGCGTAGTCTTTTTCATTTCCTTAATAAAAATAGTAACTTTATGCTGCGTAGATGATTTAACATAGGCTTCATATTTACAGCCGTTTTTCATAAATTTAATGAGCCTTCTGGAGATATCGTCCGGCAAGACCCCGATATACTGTGGTCCTTCTAAAGCAAAAATTTTTAGTCTTTTTATCAAAAGCTCCAAAGATTGACCCGTGCGAAGCGACTCGACAATTTTCGGTTGGGCGATATTAACCAATTCAACCACTTTAGTTTTACCCGGTTCTTCCAGAAACTGATTGTTGATACGCGGATTTACTGTTTTTACCGTTAAACTAAATTTTTTGTCTTTGATTTTTTTCAGATTCCGAAGAGCAATCGGATTTAAGGGGTCAATATTAACCACTTTTTGATAAGTTGATTTCGCCTCTTTTAGCTTGCCGGTAATCGTATAAGCTAAAGCTAATCTGTTTAAGGCATCAATATCTTCGGGAAATTCTGCGATGAGGGATTTGTTCATGGCAATTGCTTCTTGCCAGTTTCCCTGAAGCGCTGTTTGGATGGCTTGGTTTTTTAAAGTCATTGGATAAAAAAATGGATTAAAAAGATTGGAAAATTCTACCTGAGTTTATTGCAAAAGTCAATACAGAAACAGTATAATAGGGCGTTGTAGCTATGAGCGGACATTCAAAATGGACACAGATTAAAAGACAAAAGGGAGTTAACGATCAAAAACGCGGCAAGACTTTTACCAAGCTTGCCAACGCCATCACCATTGCGGTAAAACAGGGTGGGGGAATCGGCGATCCGGCCTCCAATTTCCGTTTAAGATTGGCCATTGACGCGGCAAGAAATTCAAACATGCCTAAGGAAAATATCGAAAGGGCAATTAAACGGGCGTCGGGCAAGGACGCGGGGGAGATTACGGAAGTTACCTATGAAGGATTTGCGCCCGGCGGAGTTTCGGTAATTGTTGAGGCGGCCACCGACAACCCAATGCGTACCACCTCTGAAGTAAAAAGTATTTTTAATAAGGCGGGAGCCAGTTTTGGTCAGCCTGGTTCTGTTTCCTACCAGTTTAAGCATGTCGGAAGGATAATCGCTCAAAAAGAGAGCCAGTCCTTTGATGATATTTTTGCAATTGCGGTTGACCTTGGAGCGGAAGATGTCGAAGAAGTGGGGGACGAGGTTTTTGTCTATACATCTTTGCAGGACTTGGCCAAAGTCAAAGATGCCCTAGTAGCTAAAGGAGTTGTAGTTAGCGAAGCAGAGTTAACTCGGGAGCCTCTTATGACGGTTGGGGTAGAGGACCAGGATAAGCTGACGCGGATTGAGAATTTTATTAGTTCCCTCGAGGAGCTAGACGACGTTCAAAAAGTTTTCACCAATCTTGAGTAAAGTATGCAAATTTTCCAACAGTTGGGGAAGATACAGCGGAAAAAAATTAGGAATTTTTTAGCCAGAGTGTTGTTTAGTAAAAGACAACGTTTTATTCTGGTGGTAATCATTCTGTCTCTGGGACTTTTCGTATCCGAATATATTTTAGGAAAGTCAGCCATCTCCATTGTTTTTATTCTCTCATTCTTAACGGTTGTTTTTTTGTTTTTAACGCTTCGCGAAGATTTAAGAGATAATTTTAGCCCGCAAGTTTTTATTCTTCCTTTTTTCTACAGTTTGGCGGTTGGGCTTTTTTACCTTTTAGTGCCGGCCAGAATGATAACCAGAGTAGGAATAACCAGTCTTTATGCGCTTGGTCTTTACTCATTGTTTTTAAGCGAAAATATTTTTACTGTTTCTTCTATCCGGACCATCGCGCTTTTGTCGGGAGCTAGAACCGTATCGCTTGTTTTAACTTTGCTATCTTTCTTCTTTCTCTCCAACGTGGTTTTTTCTTTCCACATTAATGTTTTCATAACGCTACTATTAATTTTTGTTTATTCATTTTTAATTGTGTTGCAGTCGATCTGGACTTATACATTAGAGAAAAATCCGTTATCGGAAATCTTTTGGGTCCTATCGTTATCTTTCTGTTTGGTTGAAGTCGCGCTATTCTTATGGTTTAGGCAGGGTTCACCAACGGTGCTGGCACTTTTTCTCACAGCCATTTTCTACGTTCTAATCGGACTCACTCAGGCTTGGTTTGAGAAAAGACTTTTCAGAGGTATCATCCTTGAGTATTTTTGGGTAACCGCGGTATCATTTATTTTCCTCATTTTGTTTACCAACTTCGGCTAGGGCAGGGGGTTGTCTTTCGTATCCCATAGTCGTATAATATAACTTATGACTGGTTCAGAATTTGATTTCAAGCCGGGCGCGCAGGGACAATTATCATCAACGGAATTAACTGCTCCGACAGGAGAGTTTCCGGGAATCTATTGGGAGCAGGTTGGCTCATTAAAAGTTCCGGTGGAAATTCAGCGCGCAATAAATTTAGACATAGCTGAACAACGTCGCCGCTTAGTGGCCACTCTTAATATCTCCCATCCCGAGGTAATGCTAATACAAGATCTAGATGGAATTCCAGAGGATGCAGCGGAATTACTTACTGCCGATGTTATATTAGATGATAAGTCGTTCCCTAACGGTTTGATTAGATTATTTCCATCGCATGTAAAAACGGTGGTTGCCGAAAAGATAAGCGGTAGCCAAGAGCCAAGCTTAACTTTGATTGGAGACATGGGGCATGAGAATTTTCATTTATGGCAAAAGAAAAAAATGAAGGAATCACTTGAAAGAGATTTAAGGCTGACTGCAGAGAAAAGTAGTTTCGTTGAAAGATACGCCATATGGAGTACTTGTTCCAGTGAGGTAATGGCCAGAGAATACGAAAGAGTTTGGATTGAATGCTGGATGGATTATCCAAAAGCCGCAAAATAGCCTCATAATTTGTATTTTAGCCCTCTAAATTTTTCGTGACCTGACCGGAGAACAGGGAAGTGGAGAGGCTTTGGCAAGGGTCGGGAATTGATAAAACTATAAGACATGATATAGTTTGATGCATAAAGCATTTTATAATTATAGGACATTATTTTACGGCTAATGTGGATAACTTCTTAGTTTTCACGAGATATCTACTCGACTTTTCACAGGATAGACAGCTTTGCTCTGCTCAACAGGTAGTATGCGCAGATACAAGTAGTTATAAGTACGAAAAAAATACGAATGCCTCTTCGCAGACACACTTCTCGGAGGAGAGCTGGATAGATCATCGGTTTTCAAATAATTTTTCGTCGTAGGACACCACAGAGAACAGTAGTTGCAATACTTGACGTCTATATCTTCTTATATTTCTCTCTGGACTAACGCCTAATAAAAAATAGCGGCGTTTTGGCTCTAGGAGAGCATGAGTGATTATGTCGCACAATAATACTTTTACGACATCACTCAGGCACACTTCTTGGGAGAAGTGGTTTTTAGGTCGTTATTTTTTGACAGTATATTTAAAAGTTTTTGTTGCGCCTTTATTCTCTCCGTCAATTATTCTCTATATTTTCCCTAGTTAGAAATTCCTAGTTCCTCCCCTACTATGGGTTTTATAAACAAATATTTTTTGTGGCTAATTGAAGCTAAATCTTGTAAAAATTATCCACTATTGACACTCTCAGCCTCGAAAGCATGATATAATACCCAAGCTTAAAGATGACTAACTTGTATGAGAGATTATTAAGGTTAAGAGAGCCAAGAGCCTGGTCTCCAAAAGACTGGGAAGATAGGCGTTCATATGATAGGACTTTTGACGATTGTTACCGTGGCGCAAGAGGCATTTTGCGTGAGAATGACGTAGAGTATACAATGGGATTAGTTAATGACGGAAAGTCATTTGGACTTATGCATAGATATTTAACTGGGAAAATTTTGGTGGATGAAGAAAGGCTTACTGATTCAAACTCGCGCAAAAAAGATATAGCAAAAGTTATTGCTTCAATGGACATAGACATTCAACAATATATCGGCCATTTCTTTCCCGAGGATACTCAAGCTGCCAGGGTAATACAGCTCTCGCTTAATTATTTATATTCTTTGGGGACTGAAGGAGGTGCACGTAAGGAATGTTATCTAAGCTATGAACAGCGTAAATTGTGGAAAAGTCGATATGGAGCTTTGGATACGCAGGAAGCTGCAGGTTCTAAAACTGTAAATATCAAGATTGATAGCAATATCATGTCGTAGATGCAGTTTCCTAAATAGGTTTAGCTATTTCTTCTTACAAGCGCAAAAGAACCAGCACTTTGGACATTTCAGCTTACCGCCGAACATCCCGTGGCATGGGCAGTCGCACTTACATTTTTTGTTTTGTGCCATAAATAAATATTAGAGGAAATAAACTTGCATGTAAAGAGGAATTACGCTGGCCTTACGGTTTCAATGAGAAGTCCTTGTCTAGTTAGCCTAATTTTACTCGCCGAGTCGATAACTCTTGGTTCTTCGCCTGTCCCTTGCACAGCTTCTTCGTTATCTCCATCTCCGAATATCGCTTGCAAAATCAATTCCCCATTAGCTACTTGAATTTTTTCACGGGTAAGAAAGCGGCCCGGACGTTCAAAGACTGTTGTTGATTGATTGCTGGGAACAATATTTTCTACTTTATGTATACCGTGTCTTAAAGTTATCGTTGTTTTTTCGTGAACAAACGCTGTCATAGTTTGGAAATTATAGCAGAGATAGATATTTTGTCAAATCCTGGGGTGTATTATCTTGGTATGTTATGCTCGCGTAAAATTCTTTGGACAACAGCATCTTGGTCTTGTTCGGTGCCCAACATAAGCGTTCGGCTTAGGCTGGAATCCTCAGCAGGATTCCTACCGGCAATTTCTCTGATTCTATGCATATTTGGTTTTAATTGGGGCTCCATTTGTCCGTTCGAGTCATTGACTACTTTAAGCCCGCCGTCTTCTACTAATAGACCATGTGCGTAAAGCATAGCCGCATATTCGCGAGGGTTTCTATTCCGATTGTGATAGCCAAGGGTTGCAAACGCTTCGGTTCTGCTGAACTGTTCTCCCTGAGGAGCATGATCCTCGCTCAATTGTCCTGCTAGCATTTTTGCTAAATATATCTCTGAAATTTGGCCGAAAGGAACTTGTTGTTCGGGATTAAGGGATTCGGTTAAATTCCTTAGTGTTCCTGCAAGCCCATGAAGCCTTCTACTAAGACCTTCACCAATGTGCAGCGGTCGAGGTTTTTCATGCGCCTGATAATGAGCGGCCGTGGGTCTTTCAGACCTCATTCCTGCAACTCGTTGTCCGTGACCCCAGTCTGTTGATTTAGTATCAATTGGTTCAGTCATAAGCTCAGATTACAGGAAATAATATAGTATGTCAAGGTTGACAAACACGTTCCCGTGTCGCAAAATAAGATTGTGATACATTCTTATGTCGCATAATCTAAGTTTGTTTTACAATATTTGCATGTCGCAAAACGAACTCAAGTAAATACTTATGGAGAATGCTGCTTTACCCGAGTTAATCAGTCAGTTCCTTGAATACTTGGAGATTGAGAAGAATTGTTCAAAGCTGACTATCCGTGACTACCGTCACTATTTAGATGTTTTTAATGAATGGTTCGATACTACCCAATCCGGAAAAACTTTAGGCGATTTGGATCTTTCTATAATTAGAAAATATAGAGTGTTCCTAGCTAATCGTGCAGATTCCAAGGGTTTAACTTTGCAAAGAGTCACACAGAACTATTATGTGATCGCGCTTCGTTCATTTTTGCGCTTTTTAGTTAAGAACGACTATAAAACTTTAGAGCCGTCAAAAATTGACTTGCCTAAAACCGAGTCCCGTAGCCTCAAATTTTTGGAAAAAGAGCAGGTCGATAGATTGGTAACCAGCGTTGACACTTCTACGGAGGAAGGAATCCGCGACCGGGCCATTTTGGAACTGCTCTTCTCCACCGGCTTGCGTGTTTCAGAACTCGTCAGTTTAAACCATGAACAAGTAAATATCGAAAGAAGAGAATTCGGGGTTGTCGGTAAAGGTAGAAAAATAAGGTTGGTGTTTGTTTCCGACCGGGCCGCCGATTGGATCAAGATGTATATGGATAAACGGGAAGACGTTTTTAAGCCGTTATTTATCCGCTACTCGGGAAAAGTAATAGAGGAAAATGGCGGAGAGAAAATGCGGCTCACCGCCAGAAGTATTGAACGGATAGTTAAAAAATATGTTCGAAAAGCAAGGATTCCCGTTGATGCAACAGTCCATACGCTTCGGCATTCTTTTGCCACGGATCTTTTAACAAACGGCGCTGATATCCGTTCGGTTCAGGAAATGCTGGGACACAAAAATATTGCCACAACCCAAATCTACACTCACATTACTAATAGGCAATTGCACGATGTTCATAAACATTTCCACTCAGGGAATAAATAGTTGCCTCCAAAACTTGCTTTAACGACCCAAAAGTAGTAATATTATAGGCCTTATGTCGGAAAGACACTTTTCAATCGGTCGCACTTTAGGTAAAAGCTTACTGTTAGCTGGAGTTGCCTTGTCTGGTGCTTCTTGTGAGTCAGCTAAGCCAACTACTCCTGTTGCTCAACAGTCGCAAAGTCCTTGGTCTTTGGAAACTCCAACTATAACAAATCCTTCTATTCAGTCTCCTTTACCAGTAGAATTGCCATCGCCAACTATAACGCCGGCTCCCGATACAACTGTGATACCGGAACCATCAGATGCTCCTGAATCAAAAGTTCTAAGCGAAGTTAATACAGGTGTTGGAAGCGAACCGTCAATTGCCGTTAGTCCGTATGATTCAAGTTTGATGGCGGTAACCCATCAACGGGTGGCTTTTTCTGATGGTTGCAATTTATCAGGATTAAGAATCTCGCAGGATGGCGGACGCACTTGGTCCGAGGTTTCCAAAGAGCCATGGCAAGGTGAGTGTCCGGATTTTCATGGACAAGTTGCTTTTGGTCCGGGACCTACCCCCGGTTCTTCCCGGTTGTGGTGGGTAGATGCCATCATAACCGGTACGCACCGGATTTCCCCCGGCGTGACCTTTAGCGATGATCTCGGAAAGACTTGGGCACCATTGCATATCGAAACGCGTACTCCTCCGTGGGTTGGTGGTTTCCCCGACATTACCGTAGATAATAACCCACAAAGCCCCAATTTCGGGACCGTTTATGTAGCCTATAATTGGCTTGAAAGCGAAAAAGGTCCGGGTCTGGCAGTAATCGCTTCAGGCGATAATGGAAATACTTGGGATATGGCTCAAGTGCCCACAGTAAAATTAGACGGTTATCCGGACTATTGGCGTATCGGCTACCGGATAAAAACCGCTCCGGACGGTTCGGCGAACGTGTCTTTTTATCAATCAATGCTTAGGCAGTGGAGTTCCGGTGATATTTTTAATCAAGGCGGAGCGAGTAATATAGGTAATTTGGGTTTTGCTTTAGCCAAAATCCACCGTGACCCAATAAGCGGTAAATTAGATGTCGATGAGCCGCAGTGGATGACAAGTGTTGCCAATAATCTAAATCTACCCTTTGATCCGGAGTGGCAGACAGGACTTGATGTCGATAGCAAGGGTCAAGTTTGGATGGCGGTATCCGATAATGGCAGGATTGATATCGGCAGCACCGGGATGTCAGCTTGGAGGTCTTTTTGCCTGGACGGTCAGTCATGCTTTAAGCCGTCGCTGGCCGTTAAGGATAATATGGTTTTTGTCGGTTTTCATGGAAGGGATAATAACGGCATGGTTAGAACTTATTATATGATTTCTTATGATGACGGTCGGTCATTTACAGAACCTCAGCTGGTGACGCCATACGCATGGAGCTGGTCTTCCATGAGTGGGTTGACAAATAATGTCGGACTACGCGAAAATGCTACCGCGGGCGTTGACAACAGCGGAAATCCGGTGTTTGTTTATGCATTTGGTGTTGGTAGGAATGGGCAGCCTAACGTAGATGTAGCTGTTATTAGTCCTCAGTAGGTTTCGTAGTAAAGGACCACGTCAATAGTCAAACTATTTTCTCCCGGCGTAACATTGGTCGGCGCCGATTGGTCAGTCTTGACAACTCCGGCAACCATCATGGGTATTGGTTGTCCCGATGAATTTGTAACCACATTCACAATTTTGCCTAAATTGATACCGGCGGCGTTGGCTAACATCTGAGCCTTTGCTTTGGCATCATCTACCGCCTGTTTGGTTGCCTGTTGTTCTAGCGACTGACTAAGTTGATCGCTAAAGGTAAAATTGACTCCGCCGACTAAATTTGCGCCGTCTGCCGTCGCGGCATCAACCACTTGGTTCGCTTTATCAATTGGTTGGACTTGAATCTCCAAATTCTGGGTAACGGTATAACCGGTGATATTCTGTTGTCCGCCCTGCATCATTGGCATAATAACTCCATTGGAATAGTTTGGACTAACGGAATAAGCGGTGGTTTTAATGTTTTTATCGGTAAGCCCCAACTTCTTTAAATCCTTAATGATTTTATCGGCGGTCTGATTAACTTTATTTTTCGCGTCAGCCACGGTTTGGGATTGTTGTGTTATTCCGACATTGACGGTAGCCTGATCTGGAACCGCTGTCACCTTGCCCTCACCGCTACTGGAAAACAAGTCAGTCTTGGTGGTGTTGACGCTGTTGATAAAAAACGGAATCGGCCCGACCAATTTGGTGTAAACAAAAAGGACGACAAAGAAAACAATGATGGCTCCAGCCCCACTCTTTTGCATATAGACATAGTAAGCTTTTAGCCATTTACTGTCAATACTTTTTAGAAGTTTATGTGGAAAGATTTTCTGTTGCTTCGACAAGGTTTTCCAGCAAAAACGCGACGTTAACCGGACCGACTCCCCCCGGAGTTGGAGTGTAAAACGAGGCTACTTGTTCAAGTTCATCTTCGTTATAATCTCCCCGAGTTTTGCCTTCATCGTCCGAAGACAAACCAACACCGATTAAAATAACGTCTTTTTTAAGGCCTGAAAAATCAATCGCTCCCCTCTTCCCTATTGCCGAAATAATAATGTCGGCGTTTTTAATAGTGGCGTTTATATTTTCGGTTTTAGAATCAACAACAATCGGTTCAAGTCCCCTTTTATGTAAGTAATCGATGATTGGCTGTCCGGCAGTCTCGCCTTTTCCTATGGCTACAATGTTCTGAGATTTTAGCCATTCATTAAACGATATGCTCTCATTTAGTTTACCAAAGACTTCGCCTAAAATCTTAAAAACAGCCGCGGCGACTGGAACGGTGTATAAAGAATCTTTGCCGAAGCCATCGATTTCTTTTGCGCGGGAAATTAATTCTTCTAATCTTTCAACTTCTATTTTTGCAGGTGCGGGCCGCTGTAAAATGATGCCGTGAATGTTTTGGTCTGCATCAAGTTTTTTTATCAGCGCTTCGAGTTCTTCATTAGTTACAGTTTCGTCAAAGCGGAAAATTTTAACTGTGGCGCCAATCTCTTGGGCCTTTAATTCTTTTTGTCTGACGTATACATTGGAGGATTCTTCGTTACCAATTAGGATAACTGCCATGGTGGGGATAATCCCCCGCTTTTTTAATTCAAGAACTTTAATTTTGAGTTCACCTAGAATGTTGGAAGCAATCGCGCGGCCATCAATCTTCATAAATTCCCACCCCTCGCCTGTCCGCTTCGCTTGCAGGCGAACTCCTTTCGTTTCACTTCAGTCCGTTCATCAATTTTCATAAATTTATTATAACATTATTTCCCAAGACAGGCGGCGGAAGCAACGTGGTCGTTTTTATCGGAAAAGCGCATTAAAATTACACCCTGCGTTGCTCGGGAAAGTTTGGGAATTGAATTTATTTCCAGCTTTACGATTTGTCCTTTTTGTGAGGTCATAATTACTTCTTCGCACCCGTCCGGAATAATTTGCGAGGTGACAACTTTGCCTGTCTTTTCGGTCACTTCGGCAACCTTTACGCCCTGCCCGCCCCGTCCCTGGACGTGAAATTGTTCAACCGGAGTTCTTTTGCCTAAGCCCTTTTCCATAATAGTTAGGACTTCGCACTTTTGCGTTTTGCCGACGACGTCCATCTGAATAACCCGGTCGTCTTTAGCGTCTTTTTTAATTAAAATGCCTCGCACTCCCATGGTGTTTCTTCCCATGCCGCGAACCGATTTTTCGGAGAATCGAATTGATTTGCCGTTTCGGGTAACCAGCAAAATGTCGTCATTACCGCTACTTAATTTACTCCAAACTAATTCATCCTCTTTCTCCAGCTTAATCGCTAAAATGCCACTGCGTCTGATATTGGCAAATTCCGACAAGGAACTTTTTTTAACGGTGCCTTTCTTAGTGGTCAAAAAGACGTATTTAGCTTCCGACCCCTTGCCATAGGCCACAAATGACTCAACTTTTTCGCCCGACTCAATGTTTAGTAAATTCACCACTGCTGTGCCTTTACTGGTCCTCGAAGATTCGTTTATTTCGTACGCTTTAATTTGGTAAACCTTTCCTTTATTGGTAAAAAATAAGATGTTATCGTGGGTCTCCAAGTATTTAATGTCGGCAATCATGTCTTCGTCATTTTTAGTAGTCATGCCGATAATACCTTTGCCGCCCCGCTGTTGGGTGCGGAAACTATTCAAACTCTGCCTCTTGATGTAACCGGTATCGGTCAAGGTGACCACGGTTGGTTCATTAGGAATTAAATCTTCTTCCGAAAATTCGCCGACTTTGCTTTTGTAAACTTTAGTGCGTCTTTCATCGGCATATTTTTCTCTAAGTTTAGTTAATTCTTCTCCGATGACAATTAAAATTTTACTTGGATGCGCCAATAAATCCTCAAGATAAGTGATGGTTTCTTTAATCATCTGATATTCCTCT
>DATKGX010000043.1:0-17449 GCA_035510555.1 Patescibacteria group bacterium
GCTAGCGCTTTATTCACCGTTAACCCCAATAGCGCAACCAACAAAAAAGCGAAGAGAAGCTTATTTAATAATCTCATTTTAATTACCATTTTTATTATCTATTGTCTGTGGGATTTTTTCAACTTTTTGAGCCGGGGACGCCAACAACAGGCTTGGTTAAAGGAAGCGTTACATAGAAAGTAGTGCCTTTATTTTCTTTGGATTCGAACCAGATTTTCCCGCCGGAATTCTCAACGATTGATTTTACAATATAGAGGCCTAAACCCGTTCCGCCGATTTCCTTATCTCTGACATTATCGGCGCGGAAAAGCTTGGTAAATATTTTATCCTGCTGATTCTTTGGGATACCGTAGCCCGTATCGGAAACTTTTATAAGTATCGCCTTTTTATTTTCCAAAGAAATTGCCAGCTCAATCTTCCCTCCGGGTGGCGTATATTCCACAGCGTTAGAGAGGAGATTCTGCAGAACCATGCGCAGAAACTTTGGATCGGCTGACAGCGTTGGGATATTCTTACTAAAACTTCCTTTAATTATCAGCTTTTTCTTTTCAATTGCCGGTTTTTGCTCATCAAGCACGCTTTGCGCCAGTTTAACTACGTCCGTCGGTTCCGGTCTAGGCGCAAATGTCCCCAGCTCAATACGGGAAACATTCAAAAGGGCATCCACCAATTCAACCATCCGTTGATCGCCCTGATAGATTTTTTCAAGATACTTCTTTTGGCCGGGAATAATCTTACCAACGTCTCCCTTTAAAATCATTTCGGTGTACCAGCTGATGGTAGTCAGTGGACCACGCAGCTGGTGACTGGCCAGCGAAACAAATTCCGTTTTAGCTTTTTCAATTTCTATTTCTTTGGTGATATCGCGAAATACGGATATTGCTCCGATAATTTTGCCCCCGATTATTACCGGACTAACCGTTATGGCGACCGGAAACTTAGTTCCATTTTTCCGGACGTAAAAATAAGATGAACCGGTAGTAGTAGTAGTTTTCCCTGTATGAATAGCTATGAAAATTGGTCTTTTATCCGGCGGTATTTTTATGTCTCCTTCGGTTTCAAGGTTGATTACTGCCGGCCATATTTTGCCCATTACTTCTTGATTACTCCAGCCCGTGAGCGCTTCTGCCGCGTGATTGATAAGTATAACTTTCCCGTATAGATCGGTCGCAGTCACGCCATCGCCGATGCTTGTTAATAAAGCTTCTTCTTTGGCTTCTGCTTCTTCCAGTTTAGTCTTTTCCGTACTTAAATCGTCAAGAACATTTTGAGAAGCTTTATTCGCATTTTCTAAATCTTGCGTCCGGTCACGCACTTTTTGTTCCAAGTCTTTATATGAAGAAGCAAGTTTAGTTGCCATTTCGTCAAAAGCTCTGGCCAAAACGGCAGTTTCATCCGTGGACTGAAGATCTTTTTTCTCCAATTTAATATCAAATTTACCGCCGGCAATCTGTTGGGAAATTAGGCTAAGGCGGGAAATTCTTCCGGCAATTGTCCCAACGATTAAATAAACAACGGCGCCCGTTATAAATGCTCCCGCGATTTGAGCCAAAAGAACAGTTAAGCTTAATACGTTTATTAAAGCTAATAAATCTGTTGTTGATGTTTCGTAAACTACGGTCATGGAGCCATCAAACTTATAACCGATAAAATTATTCCCGTCTTTAAAATATCCCTCTTTTTGATTAGAGGCTAATCTTTTCTTAATTTCATTGACAAGTGCTGACGGCGGATTATCAAACTTTACTAGTTTTTTCTTGGTGTCTAAAAACCGCGTGCCATAACGATCAAGCAAAACTGTCGAACTATCTTTCTGCAGGCTCAGCAGGGAACCACGGAGCCCACTTACGTCAATCACTCCCGAAACAAAGCCAATCATTTTACCTTGAGCATTTTTTACCGGGATAACCAATGCCAAATTAGGATGCTTAGTGGCCGTGCCGATATAAGCGGAAGATAGATAAGGCGCTTTAGTTTTGAGAATCCCTTTGCAATAGTCGCGGTCGGAATAATTTCTATCCGCGGTTGATGGCAAAGAAGCTTGACCGGATGTGCGACTAGTACAGGTTACGCCATTAACTTCGAATAAGGCAACAGTTTCCATGATATGTGTAGTATTAACGATGGCCGTAAATTTATCTGAGATTTGTTTGAGCTTTTGTGGGTTTTTGGTCGTTAACGCCTCAACCATTAGCGGATCATTGGCCAAGTTGTAAACACTGTCATTGACTCTGCCAAGATAAAGATTAATCAATTGAAAACTATAGTTAATATTGTTTTTTATGTCGGCGTTGGAATGCTCGGTCAGTTTTTGGGTGATTTGCCAATAAATTATACTCACCATAACTAAGCCAACAACTGCCAGAGTGCTAATAATTACTGAAAGAAGTTTTGTTTTGATGGACATGTTATTTAGTTAATTCCCAATAATCAACCTCAAGAGCCTAGCTATTTTACCATGCCTATACCTATTTAGAAGTTATTTTATGATTGCCGTTCCCATTGCCGTTTTTGACTCGCTTCCTCAGCTGCTCAATTTCTTTTTTGAGTTCCACCATTTTTAATTCTCTTCCAACCATGGATTTATTTACCCGCTCCAACTCTTCCACTCGATTGGCCAGACTGGTTGTCTGTTCGGTGACTTTAGCCTCGAGCCCTTTGGTATACTTGCTTAATTTATCTTCAAGAGCCTTTCTGACGGTAATATCTTCAATGGCCAAAATAATCAGTTGTACCGTGTCTACCTGTTTAGCATTGAGTAACATTGTTCTCTCCCCAATGGTTTCAAAAACATGCTCAACCTTATAATCTTTAACCACTTTTTTATTTGGCAAAATATCTTCCAACAATTTCTTCAGTTCAGGGATATTCCATTGACCATTGCCTAATTCATAAAGAAGTTTGCCCTCCGTCTGCGTGGGCTCGACCTGAAAGTTTTGGTAGAAAGTCGGGTTGCCTGATATCACCTGTAGATTAGAGTCAAGAATTAAGAATGATTCTCTGGCCACATCTACCAGCGTTTGCATGTAATGCAGTGCGAGTTTTTTTGATTCTCCGTTATCTTCCATAGTAGTCTCACCCCCCCCCTCCTGCTAAGTGGATATTTTCCTATGCTTTTAAGATGTCTTCGATTTTAGCAACGACATCATGGAGTTTCCAATCAGATTTAATTAAATAATGCATTGGTTTATGCGTAACCATGTCTTCCACCAGTTGCTCATTGGTTGCACTTAAGTTGGTGAGGATAATAACGGGAACTTTTGCTCCCCAAGCGTCTGCGCGGATTTTTTTAAGAGCCGCCATGCCGTCCATTACCGGCATAAGCAGGTCAAGCAAGATAAGATCGGGGTGTTTTGAGAGCGCCATTTCTACGCCTACCTTGCCGTTTTCCGCTTCAAGGGGGAGATAATTCTTGAGACGAAGGATATCCGCAATCGCCTCGCGGAGATTTTTTTCATCCTCAACAATCAGTATTGTTTTTTGCGTTTCCACAATTCATGCCCTAATAAATTTATAGATCTATTTTCTCTTGATGTCAAGTATTTCCCCGGAATGAGAAACTGACTTTTTTACCAAGCAGTTTCTCATATTCAGATACAAGAGTAGCAATAATTTTTGCCGGGGGCTCGGTTAAATCTAGTACGCGACCGGTTTCTTTATCAATCTTAAGT
The DNA here is from genome assembly GCA_035510555.1 of Patescibacteria group bacterium. GTDB lineage: Bacteria > Patescibacteriota > Microgenomatia > Levybacterales > UBA12049 > DATKGX01. The sequence continues at coordinate 3,672 of DATKGX010000043.1, forward strand.
CCGTCAATGTGCGAGGCAATCTCAAGCGCTTGCTCTCCGACACGCCCGCGCATTTGCATAATCGTGTCGCTTAAGATTTCGTAGAAAGTACGCTTATCGTGGGGGATATTGGAATAATCTAAGGGCGTAAACCTTGTCGTACGTCGGCGTCTGACCAAAAAGTAGACCAATAAGGCGATAAAAATACCGGCGAGAACACTAATGCCTCCATAGAAAAAGAAATCGCTTTGAAAAATTCCGAGAATTTTTCGTTCCACCGTAAAAGAAAATTGGGTAGTAGCCGGCACCAATTGGCCTTGGTAGGTAGCGGAAGTCTTGGCGGTATAGACTCCCGGCGCCGTACCAAAAGGAATTTGGACCGTTTTTACAAAACTGGCCGTCGTTTCCACCGCCGCGGTGTCACTCGTCGTGTATATTTCCTCTCCCGTGCTCGTAAAAATAGAGTACTTAAGCAGAACATCGACTCTTTTGCCTCCGCCAAAGTTTGATAATTTAACCGAAATGGGCAAAACCTCTCCCGGAGCCACTCTAACTGCGAGCCCGGCGTTACCGGTATCAACGCGGGCATTCTTAGTGATATTCACTTGAGCAGATACAAGGGGTGACAGCAAAATTAGCCCCGGAAGCGCAATGAACAAAAAAGCGCAGAGAACCTTATTTAATAATTTCATTTTAATTGCCATTTTCATTATCTATTGTCCCTTGTCTCTTTGATTTTTTCAACCCCTTAGGTTGGGGAGCTGGTGCGGTATTCATCTCCTCCTCGATTTTCCTGGCGGCCGCATGCGCCCTGATCCGCCGCACGGTAAATAGCAAAAGCCATATCACTAATACCGATGCGATGACACAAAGAATAATGAAAGGAATAATATTTTGCTTTGCCGCATGGACGGTTGCCGAAATAATATCAAATAGAGCGGCGGGTGCGCCTTGCAAAAGTCCTACTGACGGTGCCGCATTGGTACCGCCCCCGGAAGGAGCGTTAGCGGCAGCAGCGGGAGTCGGAGTCGAAGTTGAAGTCGACGCAGAAGAAACGCTATATAAATATGTTTGGGTAATAGTTTGGTCGGGAGTGACAGTTGAACCGGAGATGGCTCTGGCCGAAACATCAAAACTGACACTGCTTGCGCCGGTATAAGAAGTGTTGGTTTTTAAACTAAACGCGACTGTTTGACCTACGGTATTGGCCGGAAAAGAGGGAATGGTCCAGGTAATTGTATTGTTGACCGTGTCAATGACGGCGGGAGTCGAGCCATAAGCGTCAGTCGCACTGCCAATAACGTAGTCAACGATGTCAACTGACGGCGCCGGACTGCCTGCGATTGTGCCCTGCGACCATTGGGCCTGGATCGTCAATGGGATAGCGCTACTGGCTAACGAGCCGTAGGTAATTTTATAATCAAGAGTAGTATTCTGGGAGAATTGCGTGCCGGTGGTGATTGACTCAATTGAAATCGGTAAGCCGCTGACTTGCGACGGGACAGTGGCTGTAATCTTAATTTGGTTGTCGGTGACTATCGATAATGCGTAAGTGGTTGAGTCAATAATTGCATTTGAGGAATTTTTGGTTGCAATTGTTCCGTTTTGGTCATTGCCGGCGGCGCCGGTGGTGGAAGAAGTTCCCGAAAAATTAAAGCAATACAAAGTGCCAACCGTCAAATCACCGCTTATAAAAGTGACTGCATTGCCGGAAACGCTTGAGGCAGTGGCGCCAATGCCCGGCCAAACAGTTGCTCCGGAGGGAATATCGCTAACGTTAGTGCTCCAATTGCTGGCATTGGCAGAGACGCTAAAGCTGTCCGGAAAGGTTAGGACAACTTTAGCCTCTGTTCCACTGGTAAAAGGTTGAGCACAGACCGTTCCGGAAAGGGCAGTGTTGGCGGTTGGGTTATCCAGTCTTAAATAAGCATTCGCGAAGTTAGCTTGAGCGTTGGGCACTTTTGCCAGAAAGCTCGCCGATAAAAAAAATAAGAGCAGGAAAAATATTTGTTTACTCATCCATATTTAATGTACAACAAATTCAGACGTGGTTCAATCCTTGACAAGGGTGCGCTGAGTTTCTATGATAAATTAGAGATGAAAATATCCATCCTCAAACAGTTAGGGGGAATTAAGTCAAACAAAAGCCTCTGGCTAATCCTGATTATTATCATTTTAATCGTTGCCTCTCTGCCGGCCTACTATTATTATAACCAGTACAAAAAAACGCAGGCGATTTTACAAAATCCAACAGCGTCGGTAAGTCAAGAAACGCAGACTTTAATTGATAAAGTCGGGAGATTAATGGTGTTGCCAAGTGGAGAAACGCCGACGATTGCGACAGTTTCCGACGTCACTAAATTAACAAGCCAACCGTTTTTTGCCAATGCAAAAAACGGCGATAAGGTTTTAATTTTTACCCAAAGTAAGGAAGCAATTCTTTACCGAGAAAGCATTGATAAAATTATTCAGGTGGCGCCAGTAAATTTAGGCGCACCTGCGGCTTCTGCTTCAGCTAATCTAAACAGCGCTACGCCTACTCCCGCCACGTTTACGGTAGTAATTTACAATAGCACAACTACGTCTGGTTTGGCGGGCGTTGCCGGTAATAAAATAACAGCCGCTATCGCTAACGCAAAAATCGTCACGGAAGCTGATGCAAAAGGTAATTACGCAAAAACTCAAGTAATTGATGTTTCGGGAAACCAAAGCACTGTTGCTTCTAAACTTGCCAACCTTTTGGGCGGCAGCGTGTCTTCTTCAATCCCCTCCGGCGAAACCAAACCAAATGCCCAAATCTTGGTTATCCTCGGCGCAGATTTTGCCAAATAACCCCATTTTCCCAATTGACAACCATTTTTTGTTTCTATAATATGGTTATGCCTTGCCCGAGACAAAATGGCCGAAAGACAACAATCACCAATTAGAGACTCGGACATAACTCAGATGTTTCAGGGTAGGCAACCCCAACAATATCCCCGAACTTCACTAGTTATCCCAGAGGGTTCTTGGCGAAGGATCTCTGTTCCTAGTCGTCCGGATTTAGAAAGGGAAACAGCAGAGCGACTTGGAGAGTTTGAGCCGCTTCTTAGCACGGATAGAATGGTTCTCCTTACGGGTAGATCAAATCCCAAATTAGCAGCAGATATCGCACGATGCCTTAACTTCCGCTTAGATTTTCAACCATACAATATTTTCTGCGATGGGGAAGTGCATATTAGGCTTGGGGAGAATGTGCGCGGGAAAAACGTGTATATTATTCAGTCAACCGCAAGAAGTGCCGATGGTAAGGCGAGTGTCAATGATGCAATCGAAGAGGTTCGCCTAATGATAAGCGCTGCCAGAAGAGCAAACGCAGAAAAAATAAGATTGATAATTCCGTATTTTGGCTATTCAAGGCAAGACAGAAGGAATCAGTCAAGAGAGCCGGTTTCTGCTTCAGATACTGCTCAAATGCTTATGGATGCTGGCGCCGATAGTATTCTAACCATGGATATTCATTCGCCCGCAACAGAAGGTTCAACAAAGAATCCAATAGATATTCTTTACGGTAACGCAGTTTTGCTACCCGCTGCCAGAAGACTGAGCTCGGATATGACTAATGTGAAGGTAGTTTCTCCTGACACAGGAGGAGCAAAGAGAGCTCAAAGGTTTTCAGAGTTACTTGGCTTAGGCAGGCATGTTACAGTTTTGATAAAAGATAGGACTCAGGACAATCAAGCGGAAGTACAAGATTCAGGTGAAAGGTACGATGGTAAAGATTTATATATTCCCGATGATATTGATGATACCTGCGGAACGACGATAGGGGTTGGAGAATTAGCTAAAAGAAAAGGAGCGAGAAGCGTTACTTTTTTTGCAACGCATGGATTATTCTCGCGAGATTCAAGTAAAAGACCGGCCAGTGCATCGCTTAGGCTATTAAGATCGGAAGGGGTGGACAGAGTTATTGTGACTGATACGGTTGCCCAGACGCGAGAAATTCTTGAGAATCCGAAAGTACAAATTGTTACAGTCGCACCGTTATTGGCAGAGGCAATAAAAAGAATTGAAATGAACCAGTCCGTAAGTAGCTTAATCCCAATGCCGCCAAAAGAACCAATGTCAAAATCTAAATCAAGATCAAGGAGAAAAGCAGCTTAATTATTCTTCTTTTGCCTGAATTCCGAGGAGCCAAAGGACGGCTTCTTTTTTGTAGCGTCTGTCGCCTCTGGAATTAATTCTAATAGCGGGAAGTTTACCTCTTTTACCCCAACGTTTTATTGTGAGAGGGGAGACTCTTAAAATTTGCGCGACTTCGCGAACGGTAAGTAAGTCGGGTAGGTTGTTGATTGAAAGCTGTTGTTCTGCCATATCAATATGCTATGTAATTGCTTATAAAGTAACAAAGTAGCACATATTTGTCAAGAGGGAAAATAGTATTTAGTAGTAAGTATTATGTATCAAGTATGACTCGCTAAGTAAAAAGCCCCTTTCGGGGCTTATACTAAATACGAAATACTTTATACAAGATACTCCGTTATTTTAACTCGACTGTTGCTCCTGCAGCAGTGAGCTTTTCCTTGGCCTCCTCGGCTGTTTTCTTATTAACCGCTGTCATTACTTCTTTTGGAGCGCTGTCAACGAGTCCTTTGGCTTCCGAGAGTCCCAAGGTTGGGACTAATTCTCTTAAAGCTTTAATAACTGCGATTTTGGTTGCTCCGCCGTTGGCAATAACGACGTTAAAGACTGTTTGTTCTTCAACTGCTTCTCCTGCTTCTGCGGGAGCTGCGGCTGCCGGTGCGGCGACTGCCATAGCGGCTGCACTAACTCCGAATTTTTCTTCCAAGGCTTTAACAAATTCAGATAGTTCGAGAACTGACATTTCTTCAACTGTTTTTAATAGATCTTCATTAGATATTTTTGCCATCAATTCTCACCCCCTTCAATTTTTACTTCTTCTTTAATTTCTGCTTCTACTATTGGAGCTTCTGAAACTACTTCAGTTGGAACTTCTTCTGCTTTTTCCTCGTCTGTCTCGGCTAAGATTGTTTCCGGTTCCGGCTCAGCTGCGACTTGGGCAACAGTTTCTTCTGCCGCCTTTTCTTCCGTGGTTTCAGCTAAAATTGTTTCCGGTTCAGTTTCCGCTTTTGGTTCTTCTTTTTGAGCTGCAGATGGTTTATTCTTAGCGACTGCGGCTAAAGTCATTACGAATTTTTGTAAATTCCAACTTAAAGCTCTGTACAAGCCAGAAATAGGGGATTTTAATCCCACTGCAATTTGGGTAAGTAAAACTTCTCTTGTCGGCAAAGTCGAAATCTTCAAAACCTGCTCGCCGGTTAAGAATTTGTTTTCCATAATTCCCAGTTTTACGTTCAAAAGCCCTAACTCTTTAATGGTCTTTGCCAGTTGCTTTAAAGGCATTACGACATCTCCGTAGATTAACATGGTTCCGGTTGGTCCTTCTAAGGGATTTTCGCCTTCTAATTTAATCTTATTTTCTTCTAAAGCGCGTAAAACCAGCGAATTTTTGGCGACGACATATTCGGCTTGCATCGGTTTGATGGCTTTCTTTAGGGTTTCGAGCTGTTTGTGTGTCATCTTCTCGAAATTAGTAAAAACAATCGCCTTAGAGCGGGCGATTTTTTCATTTAGTCCGGCAACGATTTCGATTTTCTTCTGCCTGTTAGCTGTAACTTTTGTGTCCATAAGTTAAATTTCTAATTTTTAATTCCTAATTTCTAATGAATGATTCAATCTCCAAACATTAAAAAAGCGCTCCCTTGAGCGCAATACTTAATACTTAATTCTAAATACTAATGTTGCCTCGGCAAGATTTATTCTTATTCAGAGACTTGCTGTCTTAGGTTTACACAGTTTACCAGAAGAGTCTTTAATCGTCAAGGGTTATTTTGAGGAATTTGTTTCGGATCGTAACTCTTGTCCATAAACTATTGCATCTCTTTTCACTTGTCGGGCGGCGAGACTATACATAATTGCTCCGGCAATAACTCCAGCCACATCGACGACAATTCTGTCGGGTTGTAGATTACTATTGGCAAAATCTTCAACGAACATTACGAGACTGATGGCAATACTTGCTGCTCCCGCTAAACCCGTGATTACATCATGTGCAATTTTTGTTTCAATAGATCTCATAAGAAGAGGATTATAGTTTATAAGGATTTGTCTGTCAAATTTAGAAATTAGATTCTTGCTGCTACAATTGTAGATAGCGCGGTTCCGGCAAGGGCGACATAGCCACCTAAGCTATCGGCTTGTATGCCACCTATCCCTGCAACCGCGCAGTATAGCGCAACTAAAGCAAAACCAAGCTTTAACTCTCTTTTATGCTGAAATTCTGTATGAATAGCGTTTCTAATGCGCTCAAGATTCATAACTGTGGATAATAGGACAAAACGGAGCAATTGTCAAATTAATATGTAGATTAGCGCGATAACGGATTATCGTCACCATCTGCTGTGTTTATCTGGGGGAATGCCATGGCGAACTTTACAGAATCAAGACATGGTTCTGCATGTTCCGTTTCTGCGCGTATCGCTTCTGTTTCTTCTAGTCCTATCTTGTGCAGTTTTTTAAGTCCGTCATGGCCGAACACTCCGATTTCTGCGAGAGCACGGTATGCTTCGGTTTTTCTTGGTGTTGAAATAGTTACGCGGGTATTGGGCTGTGCAGATTCGGTAGATGCTTGACCTGATTCAAGCTCTTGATAGGTAGCTGTTCGGAAAAGTCTATATGCTTCCGAAGGAGCGTCAGGTTCTGCCTTTGCCAGAATTTCTTTGAAAAGGCAATCGAAAAACTCCAGAATTTCACGAACGTGTCTTACAGACATTGGTTTTCCATGGAGTGCCGCTAATACTTCGCGTTCAGTAGGGCCGGAAGATGCCTCGTGCATTCCATATTTGTAACGAATACTTCTTAAAATATGTTCTCCTAGGTTTTCTTCCATTTCAACAATTTTTGCGGGATGTAATCCGGCGTAATCTCCTTCAAATCCTGTGTAAGGCAAGAGATTTCCATCAGAACCAAACACCTTTCCAACCAATATCTGCGCTCTACCCGCTTTATGATCTCTAACCGCTTCCCAAGCCCGATAAGCCGGATCTGAACCTACTCCCAGCTTGGCAACATAAGCATGAATACCAACAGCTGCGACATGAGCTTCAAGTTGGGATCTTGTTTCTAGAGGATTATCAGCAAAAGAGTGTCCTGGTGGTGTTGTCGTGGTGGCAACGCTATCGGGAGAGAGATGAAGTTGATTCTCAATTCCTCCATGCATATTGAAGCGATTCTACTGCGGGTTTGGGTGGTTGTCAATAGGGCGGAATCAGGAGGTAATACTGCTGCTTTTTTTGTGGTTTTGTCGGAAGTTTTAGATGCGATCTATTTTATCTTTTAGATAAAGTCTAACGCTCATGAAAGCAACCGTTACGCCGGAAACAGCAGTTAAAATCATTAAAGGTGTTGGGATTTGCTCCTTCAATACTTCTGCAATCACTATACTTGCTCCGCCTGCAGCGATGAAGGTCCCGCTAGCTGCAAAAAAAGTATTAAAAACTCTATCACTTTCTCTCATTATTACTATGCCATCAACAACTGCTATGACGTCATTTGAAAAAGAATGATGTGCTTTACCCGGTTCCTGTTTTAAAATACTACATGTTACAACCGGTTTTGAAACACGTTCTAATTCGGGAAGAGGATAATTTCTTGTTTCTGATGGTGCTGGCATGTTGGAGATTTTACTGTGATTGTGGTCTAATGTCAAGAATAAACTCCTCAAGTCTTAAGGATTAGGCTTTAATTTTGAGGCCCGGACTCATCGTTGACTTTAGGGTGGCGTTGACGATGTTGGATTTTTTGATGGCGGCGATTAGGGCTTCAATATTTTCCGTTAATTTTTCCGGGCCAAAGGACATTTTGCCAACCGTTAAATGCATAATCGGCGCTTTGGCTTCGGTTTTAAAATTAATTTGTCCGTCGGCGTACTTTTTGGCCACTTCCTCCGGTTTTACGGTGATGGTACCGTTTTTGGGATTTGGCATTAAACCTCTTGGCCCCAAAACCTTGGCGACTTTAGCCAGTTTTACCATCATGGCCGGTTCTGCCACCAAAACATCAAAATTAATAACGCCTTTTTCAATTTCGGCAATTAATTTGTCGTCGGCAATCGCCACGCGGGTTACTTTGCCGGTGCCGTGGGGGAGAGTAATTTGTCCCGAAACGCCGCTCGTAAGCGTGTTCAAATGTAATTCAACGGTTTCATCAAAAGACTTTCGTTGCAGTTTTTCCAAAAGTTCCAAAGCCTCTTTAATAGAGTAGGCTTTGCTTTTATCAAATTGACCGGAAAGCGTTTGGTATTTTTGTGAATGGAAAGCCCCCTTCGGGGATTTCGCTTCGCTCAACTTTCTGTTCTTTTTTTCTTCTTTTGGCGCTTCGACGCTTTCAAGTTCTTCCTTGCCCGCCGTAGCTTCAGCGGAGGAGGATTCCGTTGGTTCAACTTCCTCGGCTTTTGGCTCCACAACAGTACCTTTAGCGGCTTTTTTGGCTTCTTTGCGTTTCTTTTCTTCCTCTTTTTGTTTTTGTTCTACTTCTTCGTCTCCGAAGGTTTTTACTCTAATTTTACCCATATTATGCTACTTTGATGCCCATTGAGCGGGCAACTCCTTCCACAATTTTTACGGCTTGACTAACTTCATCAGTATTTAGATCTTCCAATTTGTCTTTAGCAATCTGCTCGGCTTGCGCTTTAGTTAATGTTCCCGCGCTCTCATTTCCCGGTTTGCCCGAACCTTTTTCTAAATTCATCGCTTTTTTAATCATTTCCGCAATCGGTGATTTTTTAACGATAAACGAAAAAGTTCTGTCTTCGTAAACGGTAATCACAGCCGGAACAATCGTTCCTTTTTGATCGGCGGTTCGGTCGTTAAAAGCCTTAACAAACTCCATAATCGGCAGTCCGTGCGGACCTAAAGCCGTGCCAACGGGTGGCGCAGGCGTGGCCGCTCCAGCCGGAATATTAATTTTAATAATTGTCTTAATCTTTTTAGCCATACTTAATTCCTAATTCATCCGAATGATTAATCCTAATTTACCCGAATATTCAGATTTATTCGGAAGAAAAATTCGTATAGATTCGTTACAGTTTACTTACCTGAAGGAAATCAAGTTCCACAGGCGTTTCTCTCCCAAATATTGAAACTAGCACCTTGAGTTTGCCTTTGGCTTCGTCAATGTTATCAATTGTGCCAAGAAAATCGGTAAACGGTCCGTCGGTAATTTTAACAGCCTCACCGGTAACGAAAGCGGTTTTGTATAACGGTTCTTCGGTGGCCATAAACTTTTGGATGGCTTGCACTTCTTTATCGGAAATCGGAGTCGGTTTGTTGCCCGCGCCGATAAAAGCGGTGACGCCCTGAGTGGTTCTAACCAATAGCCAACTTTCGTCGTCTAAAATCATTTTGACTAAAACATAGCCCGGGAAAATCTTTTCTTTAACGTTTTCTTTTTTGCCTTGTGAAACTTTAACGGTGTCGCGGACGGGGACAATAATATCGAAAATGCGGTTTTCAAAACCCATTGATTCAATTCTTTGTTTTAAGGATTTGGCCACTTTATTTTCGTGTCCGGAATAAGTGTGAACGATGTACCATTTGGCGTCGTCGGCAGGGGAATGAGGTTTAACTTCTTCGGCTTTTTCTTCGGGAGCGGTTTCTTGCAAAACCACTTCTTCAGCCGGAGCTACGTCGCCCTCTTCTTCTTTAGCTTCAATTTCCGGCTCGTTTGGAGCTTCAATTGCTTCAACTTTCTCCGGTGCGGCAATCTCTTCCGGCTTTGGTTCTTCAGCCGCAGGAGCTTCCTCGGCGGGCTGTTCAACAACTGGTTCTTCAGTCTTTTGCTCAGCAACGGGCGCTTCATCCACTTTCGTGGTCTCCTTAACCTTTTCGTCTTTTACTTCTTCAGTTGTTTTATTTGCGTCGTCCATAATTTACCTTCTTGCGATTAAAAGTCCTACTAATTTTGTCAATATAAAGTCGGTTGTGCCTAAGAAAATGCCGACAATTACGCTGATCAAAATGACTACTCCCGTTAGCCGAATAATTTCGTCTCTGGTTGGCCAGACCACTTTTCCAAGTTCATCCCGAACTTCTTTTAAGAAAACTACCGGTGTAGTTGCCATAAATTAAAATCCCTAACCTAACAAAGAGTTTATGGGATTTGTCAACATTTTAGCAGATAATTTATAGTATGTAAAGAAGAATTTAACTAGAGTTGACAGGGGAGGGCGTAGGCTTTACAATTTAAGCTATGAGTAAAGTTAGAAAGGCAGTTATCCCCGCAGCAGGATTTGGTACAAGATTTCTCCCTCAGACAAAAGCCATGCCTAAAGAAATGCTGCCGATTGTTGACAAGCCGGTTATTCAATACGTAGTTGAAGAGTTGGTTGACGCGGGCATTACCGATATTATTTTAGTTACCGGTTACCACAAAAGGACCATTGAAGATCACTTTGATGCTGCTAACAAAGATTTAATCGACAATCTTGTTCAAGGCGGAGAAAAGAAACTGCCGCTCTTGGAATCTTTGGAAAAAATTGCAACGATGGCAAATTTCGTTTATGTGCGGCAAAAAGGGCCCTACGGAAATGGGACTCCTTTACTAAACGTTAGGCATTTAATTGGGGATGAACCTTTTATCTACGCTTTTTCGGATGACTTCATTTTGGCAAAGCCGTCAAGGTTCAGGCAAATGGTCGAAGTTTACGAAAAATACCATTGTTCAGTTTTGGGGAGCGTGAGGGCAACCAGAGATGAAGATTATGACCGCTATGGGTTCGCGGGCGGAAAAGAGATTGAACCGGGGTTAATTGACGCGGATGTTATTATCGAAAAGCCGGGCAAAAATAACGCTCCTTCGGATTTGGCCAACGTTTCCGGGTTTTTATTTACTCCCGACATTTTTGATTACCTTGAAAAACTAATGGAAGAACTGGAAGAAGGTCAAGAATTTTATTACAATGACGCCTTAAAAAGGATGCTTAATGACGGCAAAAGAATTTTAGCCGCGGAAATAAAGGGTGGGAAATACTATGATACCGGCAATAAATTGGAGTATATGAAAACCGTGGTCGAGCTTGGCTTAAAGCATCCGGACATTAACGGTGAATTCAAGCAATTTTTAAAGGAACTGGATTTGTCGTGATGAAAAACCGCCTGCCCGTCCTCTTATGGGACGCAATCATTTTTATAGCTTTTGTTGTTTTTTCTTATTTGGTCCACAAAAACCTGTTTACGCAACTTGATTTTGACACAACCGTCAGATTGCAAAATAAAATTCCGGCGTTTATGACAACGCCATTTTCGGTTCTAAGTCTACTTGCCAGCTTTGAAATTGTGAGCGTATTTTTGCTATTTCTGTGGGTGTTTATTAGAAAATTGAAGTATATTTTTGTTCTATTCCTGTTTGGTTTTTTTCATCTTTTGGAGCTTTACGGGAAAGCGTTTGTTGCTCATCCCGGACCGCCATATTTATTTTTCCGTTATGATATTCCTTTTCAGTTTCCGACTTCTTATGTTCAGCCAGGCTCTTCTTATCCGTCGGGACATTTGGCCAGAACATTATTTGTATCAGTTATTCTTGCATTTATTCTTTATAGTTCACGTAAACTCTCAAGAGTTCAAAAGCAATTGTTATATTGTTTGATCGTTATTATTGTTGGAGCGATGTTCGTAAGTAGGATTTATTTGGGGGAACATTGGTTATCAGACGTTATCGGCGGTTCACTTTTAGGCACGGCAATGGGGTTAATGTCCTTAATTTTTATCTAGTCGCGGCGGGGAGATCTTCTTCTAAATAATTCTTCATTTATATATGCGCCATGCTGTGTTTTTGGGTAATTCGTGCGGTTGTTAAACAATCTGAACGGGCGGCCAGGACGAATCTTCTCATAAGTTTGGTGTCCTAACCTAGCTTTTAAAATTTCCGGGCAATTATTTCCTACAGCCCAAATCATCACTTGTCCAAATGTTGCTGCTTTCGCTTCTTGATTTTGCGCAGTAACCCCTTCGCCAAGCGGAGCAAGGGTATTATCTAGGATACAGCTCGGCTCAACGTCTGGTTGAGCTGCTTGCTGTCTTTTATAACATGCCTCGCATGCAGCTGGAAGATATTGATTGTTTTCAATAGCCATAATTTTACAGTAGTTAATTATAACAAATAGTCCTATAACAATCAACCTTCAAGGAGAGCTTTTATTTCGTCCAGAAGTTTCAAAAACTCTTTGGATTCTTCGTTCCGCGGCCGTTTTAAGTCAACTTCCACAATTTCTTTAATGCCGCCTTGTTTCATCACTGCAATCCGGTCGGAAAGCAAAACTGCTTCCTCAATGGAATGTGAAACCATCACGATGGTCTTTTGTGTTTCCCGCCAGACTTTTAGTAAGCATTCATGCAGCTCATCGGTTGTCACCGGATCCAAGGCAGAAAACGGCTCATCTAAAAGCAAAACCTTCGGTTCAACCGCCAAGGCTCGGGCAATACCAACTCTTTGCCGCTGTCCTCCGGAAAGCTCTCTTGGATAGCGGAAGCGGAAAGCTTCCAGGTCCACCATTTTTAAATATTTTGTGGTCTGCTCGTCAATTTTCATTTGCGATAAACCCTTAGGTTTATTGACGAACGCCACATTTTCTTCAACGCTCATCCAAGGAAAAAGCGCGCCGGATTGAAACACCATGGAAACTTCGTTCGGTTTCTCAATAACGCCCGAAGTTGGCGGCTCAATGCCGCCAATTAGCCGTAGAATTGTCGATTTGCCACAGCCGGAAGGACCAACCAAGCAGAAAAATTCGCCCTCGTTAACGTCAAAACTCACGTCGGAAATGGCGGTGACTTTAGCCGCCTTGTACGCGCGCGAGACATTTTTGAAATCAATAATTTTAGTCAAACTTAAACCTTTCCGCCAAATGCAACAGTTTTTGCCAAACAAAGAAATTTAAGACCACAATTACCACAATCATTGTAATCAGCGTAATCAGAAAAACAGAATTTTGACCTTGGTAAAAAGAGTTCACAAGCAAACTACCAAGTCCTAAAGGGTCATTGGCGGGATTGCCATGGGGAATATAGCTGTGTAGACTTTCGGCCACCATTAAAATGCTCCAGCCGGCTGCCCAGGCAAGTAAAGAACCGGTAATCAAGTATGGGAAAACCGCCGGAATGATGACGTATCTTAGCTTCATAAAGCCTTTGATATGAAAAATCTGAGCCGTATCTAAAATATCTTTCGGGATAGTTTTTAATCCGCCAATCATCGAAAAAACCAGGTTCCAAAGCATCTCTAAAAACAGAATAAAGATAACTGCTCCGTCAAGAGCGTTAAATTTAATAAAGGCGATGACAGCGATAGGGAAAAAAGCCAAAACCGGAATGGATTGGACAATGTCGGCAATTGGCAAGAGGATTTTTTCCCATCTTTCACTGCTGGTGATGCCAAGAGCGAGAGGAATGGCTAAGATGAGGGCAAAAATGTAAGCGACTAGAAGCCGAAAAAGAGTATTAAAGGTGGCAAAAAAGATAATGATGGGGGAAAGCTGGTCAAGATTAACACTTCTTTCAGGCGTCAAATATCGGAAGAGCGTCAATAGTATCAATGTCAAAACTGCGATAACGATTAATGCCGCGGAGAAATGGCGCTTTTTTGAAGTCAAATAACTAAAATGGTAACGGTGGTGATAATGCCGGATGGCCATATATTTAGTGTAGAACTTTTGCGGAGAAAAGGGAAGTTTAGGCGTTCTATTA
>DATKGX010000044.1:0-38812 GCA_035510555.1 Patescibacteria group bacterium
CATACACTTACAATCATGCGACGGGTCGCCAAAATAGCCGCAGGGGCAGGGATTTTGGGCGGCAAATAAAATAAACTTGGAAGGAAACAGCACCCGACCGCTGGCTCTGGATATCACAACAAACCCGTCTTCCATCGGTTGTCTTAAAGCTTCCAAGACGTGGCGCGGAAACTCGGGAAACTCGTCCAGAAATAAAATGCCGCGGTGGGCTAGCGAGATTTCCCCCGGTTTAGGATTTTGTCCGCCGCCGATCAAGCCGATATGCGAAGTGGTATGGTGTGGCGAGCGGAACGGCCGTTCGGTAACAATCGGGTTCTTATCTAAAAGCCCCGAAATGCTATAAATTTTAGTGACTTCCAAACTTTCATTCAACGTCAGTTTTGGCAGAATTGATGGCAAAGTTCGCGCCAGTAGAGTCTTGCCGGCGCCCGGCGGACCTTTCAATAGTAAATTATGTCCACCTGCGGCGGCAATCTCTAGCGCTCTTTTGGCTTGTTCTTGACCTTTAACGTCGGCCATATCAAATTCATAAACTTGATTTTGCATGTAACTTTCCAGACTTTTCGTTTTCTGCGCTTTTATCACAGTCTCTTTGGTCAGATGCCGCAAAAGTGTCAGCAAAGTTTCGACCGGATAAACTTCCACTGCTTTGACAATTGAGGCTTCATTGGCGTTAATTTCCGGCAAATAGATTTGTTTAAACTGCTTTTCCTTGGCGGCTAAAACCATCGGCAAAATGCCGTTGGTATGTCTCAACCTCCCATCTAAAGATAACTCGCCGGTAAAAAACATGTTATTGGTTTCAGTCAGAATCTGACCGGAAGCGATTAAAATCCCCAAGGCAATCGGCAAATCATAAGAGGCGCCTTCTTTGGGCAAATCGGCGGGAGCCAAATTAACAGTGATTCTTTTTTGCGGAAACTCGCAGCCGGTGTTCTTTATCGCAGAGCGGACTCTTTCTTTGGCTTCTTCGACGGCTTTGTCCGGTAATCCGACAATGGTAAAAGGGGGTAGTCCTTGATTTTAAATATCGACCTCTACTTCGACTAAAACGCCGTCGAGTCCAACTACGGCGGCTGAAAATACGCGGGCAAGCATATACAAATATCATAGCATGTTTTTTGACCTCAAGGTTAAAAGAGAGTATAAAAAAATAGAACATTACATAGGTCTCTTGTCATGGCCTGATATTATATTTTGGGGAGTTACGATTGTAGGTTTTTTAATCTGATAATATAGTGTAGTCTTTTTAGACCGTGATGATTTCGTAGCGGCTCCGATAATTCTTGACAAAAAACCTCAAAGAGAATATAGTAAATTATGGAGGCCAAAAAGAAAACATTCCCCATAGGCTTATCGTTTGACGACATTTTACTTCTCCCGGATTACGCTGATTTTTCGCGTTCCGACATAAATCTTTCCACTCAAATCACCAAAAAAATTACACTTTCCCTTCCTTTTGTTTCCGCTCCTATGGATACCGTCACCGAAAGTAAGTTGGCAATTGCGCTGGCAACTTTGGGTGGAATTGGCATAATTCACCGCAATTTAACTGTGCAAAACCAAGCAGCAGAAGTAAAACTGGTTAAAGCCAAAAAATTATTAGTCGGAGCAGCCATCGGCGCCGGCAAAGGTTTTGAAGAAAGAGTAGAGGCCTTAGTTAAAACAGGAGTAGATGTCATTATTGTTGATTCGGCGCATGGATATTCAAAAGGCGTAATTGAGACCACGGAATATATTAAAAGGAAATTTCCGAAAATTGAAGTGATCGCCGGCAATGTCGCCACTTTCGCGGGAGCGAAAGCGCTAATTCGGGCCGGAGCGGATGGAATCAGAGTTGGGATGGGACCGGGTGCAATTTGCACCACCAGAATTATTTCCGGTATGGGAGTGCCGCAAATAACCGCCATCATGGAAACTGTACGGGCGGCCAAAAAACTGGGGATTCCAATTATTGCCGACGGAGGAATAAAATACTCAGGAGATATCGTTAAAGCTTTGGCCGCCGGCGCATCGGCGGTAATGATGGGTAATTACTTTGCTGCTACGGTGGAGTCTCCGGGAAAGATTATTAATCTTAAGCCCAAACAAGTTCCCAGCCGTTTTAAAAGCAGCTTAAATGAAAAATACAAGACTTATAAATTTAAGCAGTATCGCGGAATGGGTTCAGTTGCGGCCATGGCAAGAGGGGCAAGCATAAAATCCGAAGATGAGTTTCATGGCAAAAGTTACAAAGACCGCGTCATGATTGCCGAAGGGGTTGAATCACTGGTGCCGCTGAAGGGTTCAGTGGAAGAACTTATTGATCAGGCAGTTGGCGGAATAAGATCGGGGATGTATTACGTGGGGGCAAAAAACATCCAAGAGCTTTGGCAAAAGGCGCGCTTTATACAAATAACGCAGGCTTCTTTAACAGAGAGTCATCCGCATGACGTTTTAATTACTAATCCCGGCAAAAATTACTAAGATGATTTTAATTGTCGATTTTGGCTCGCAAGTTACCCACCTCATTTCAAGAAGGATCAACGACCTCGGCGTAAAAACAAAAATTGTTCTTCCGGAAAACGCAACCACCGAAATAAAAAAAGAAAAACCAAAAGGAATTATTTTATCAGGCGGCCCTGATTCGGTTTATCAAAAGAATGCCCCGACTGTCGATAAAAATATCTTTAATGCAAGTATCCCCATTCTTGGTATTTGTTATGGTTTGCAGTTGATGATGAAGCTTTTGGGCGGAGAAGTTGTTTCCGGTAAAAAAGAATACGGCCCTGCCACCTTGAAAATTTCAAATTTCAAATTTCAAATTTCAAATGGATTGCCAAAAGAATCACAAGTTTGGGTAAGCCACGGCGATGAGGTTGTTCGGCTTGCTTCAGGGTTCAAGATAATTGGCTCAACTGAAAAAGTGCCAGTCTCTTTTATTGAAAACTCTGTCAAAAAAATATATGGCGTGCAATTTCATCCTGAAGTAGAGCATACGGAAATTGGCAAACAGTTGTTTAAAAATTTTGTCAATGTTTGCGGTGCGAAAAAAGAGATAAAAAAGATCAATATTAATCAAATCATAAGCTCGATTAAGGCTCAAGTTGGCCAGGATTATGTAATCGGAGCTGTTTCAGGAGGCGTTGATTCAACGGTGGCAGCGGTATTGATGGCGAAAGCGATTGGTAAACAGTTTATTCCAACCTATGTTGATAATGGCTTAATGCGCTATGATACCAATGACCACCTGGCTAAAATTTTTGTACACACCAAAATCAACATCAGGATAATTAACGCGCAAAGAGAAACGCTGCAGAAGTTAAAAGGAATAACTGATCCGGAAAAAAAGCGAAAGATAATCGGCAAAATCTATATAAATATCTTCGAAAGAGAAATGAAAAAGATTATCAAAACTGGTAAGAACGTCAGATTCTTGATGCAAGGGACAATTTATTCGGATGTGATCGAAAGCAAGGGGACAAAAAATGCCGCTAAGATAAAAAGTCATCATAATGTTGGTGGATTGCCTAAGAATATGAGGCTACAGTTAATTGAGCCGGTCAGAAATTTTTATAAAGATGAGGTCAGGGAAATTGGAAAAATGCTTAAGCTTCCGGACATATTTGTTGACAAGCAGCCATTCCCGGGCCCGGGTTATGCGGTGCGTATTCGCGGCGAGGTGACTAGTAAGCGTTTAAATCAGGAAAAAATGGCGGATAAGATTATTCTGGAAGAATTGAAAAAAACCGGATGGCTTAAAAAAGTATTTATTTCTTTTCCGGTGATGACAGGAGCTTTTTCTACTGCGGTAAAAGGGGATGGCCGTTTTTTTGAAGAAGTGATTGCTTTAAGAGTGATTGAATCAAAAGACATAATGTCGACAGTCTGGTCGCATCTTCCTTACGATTTATTACAAACAATTTCCTCAAGAATCGTTAATGAAGTTCCGGATATCTCTCGTGTTGTTTACGATATCACTACTAAGCCTCCCGCAACCATGGAGTGGGAATAAATTAAATGGTAATGATTTCGTAGCGGCTTTGCCCGGTGGAAATATATCTGACTTTAACTCCAATCTCTTTTTCTAATTCTTTAACGTAGGCTTTGGCTTCTTTTGGCAACTCATTATAATTTTTAACGCCTTTAGTGCTAGTTGTCCAACCCTGCATTGTTTTGTAAACCGGTTTAACTCTAGCTAGCCATTCTGCCGTTCCGTCGTTATACTTTACTTTCTTGCCGTTTAGCATGTAATGAGTACAAATCTTTAGCGTTTTAAATTCGTCCAAAACATCAAGCTTAGTAATGGCAATTTCCGTAAATCCGTTGATTTTAGCGGCAAAACTAATTAGCTCGGCGTCAAACCAGCCGCATCTTCTACGTCTTCCCGTTGTCGTTCCAAACTCATTACCTCTTTCGGTTAGCATATCGCCGTCTTTATCAAACAGCTCGGTTGGGAAAGGCCCCGCGCCAACCCGGGTGGTATAAGCTTTAACTACGCCAACCACTCTTTTAATTGCTTGCGGCGGAATTCCGGCGCCCGCCGTTGCGCCTCCGGATAAAACAGTCGAGGCGGTTACAAACGGATAAGTGCCCCAGTCGTTATCTAAAAATACGCCGTGTGCGCCTTCTAACAAAACTTCCTTTTTATCCAGAGCCTCATAAACAAAATCAAAAGTTTCTTTAATGTAGGGCTTTATTTTGGCGAGGTTTTTATAGAAGTTTTTCTCAATCTCTTTTTGGACAAGCGGTTTTTCGCCCAAAGCTTTCAGCACTTTGTTCTTTACCAGTAGTTGCACTTCCAGTTTTTGACTAAATATTTTTTTGTCCATTAAATCAGCCAGCCGAATTCCGTTATAGCTGACTTTGTCGGCATATGTCGGCCCAATGCCTCGTCCGGTGGTCCCGGTTTTAAACTTTCCCTTGGCTTCCTCATAAAGCCTGTCTAAAAGTTTGTGGTAGGGCATAATCAAATGACAGCGGGGGGAAATGTACAATTTATTTTTAAGTGGCACGCCGGATTTTTGTAAATTCTCAATCTCAGTGGCTAAAACTTCCAGATCTAAAATTGTCCCATTGGCAATTACCGCCTTGGCTTTCTTACTGAAGATTCCGGAGGGAACTAGGTGCATCGGGAATTTGCCGAATTTATTGATGACAGTGTGTCCGGCATTATTGCCGCCGTGGAATCTGATAACTATGTCGGATTTTTCGGCTAAATAATCAATTATTTTGCCTTTTCCTTCGTCTCCCCATTGCGAGCCGATAATAATAGTCGCGGCCATAGCCAAAGGGTATTCTAAACGAAGTTTGCTTTGGTTGTCAATCGCCAATGTATAGAATTGGTTTTTCGTGCTACAATAGCCCCAGATTATGGACCAAGTAACTGAAATTAGGGAAAAGTTAGATATCGTTACGTTTATTGCAGATTTTCTGCCCTTGAAAAAAGCCGGCCGCAATTTTAAAACTAATTGTCCGTTCCATAACGAAAAAACTCCTTCCTTAGTAATTTCTCCGGAAAGACAAATTTGGCATTGTTTTGGCTGCGGTAAGGGCGGAGATGTCTACACATTTTTAATGGAATACGAAAACATGGAGTTTCCGGAAGCCTTAAGAAGTCTAGCCAAACGCGCCGGAGTAACTTTAAAAGAAAGCAGTTTTAAACAGGGTGAGTATTCGGAAAAAGAAAATATTTTTTCGGTTAATAACCACGCTCTAAAATTTTATCATTACGTGTTAACCGAATTACCCGCCGGAAAAGAAGCGCTTGCTTATCTTCTGCAAAAACGCAAAATCAACAAGGGGATTATTGATACTTTTCAATTGGGTTTTGCACCAAGTAGCGGCAATGCCTTATCAAACTATCTTTTAAAAAAGAAAAGTTACAAAAACCGGGATTTAATCTCTGCCGGCGTGTCTTTGGAAAGAGGTAGTCAATGTTACGATTTTTTTCGGGGGCGGATTATTTTCCCGCTCTTTGACCACCGCGGTAACGTGACCGGCTTTTCCGGACGCGCTCTCAATGATAATGATCAACCCAAGTACTTAAATACCAGAGAGACGGCAGTTTATCATAAAGGCAGTATGTTTTTTGGGCTTAATACGGCCAAAGACGAAATTAAGCAGAAGCAGGACGCGATTATTGTCGAGGGAGAGTTTGATGCCATCGCTTTGTATATGGAGGGAATTAAAAACGCGGTGGCGATTAAGGGGACGGCCTTAACCGAAAATCAGGTGGCGCTACTTTCACGCTTTACGCCCAAAGTAACACTGTGTTTAGACCAGGATAACGCCGGATTTGAAGCCACCAGGCGCAGTTTGGAAGTCTTGGAGAAAAAGGGGATGACCACTTCAATTATCGTAATTAAAGATGGAAAAGATCCGGACGAAGCCTTAAAGAAAAATCCTTCCGGATTTAAAAAAGCGCTCCGGGAAAGTCTTGGCGTTTATGATTATCTTGTTGATAAATTTGTGGCGGAAAATAATAAAGACAGCGCCCAAGGGAAAAAAGCCATTGCCGATAATCTGTTGCCGCTTTTTGCTAATATCAGTAACGAAATAATTAAAGAGCATTATTTAAAAAAATTAAGTTCAATTTTTGAGATTTCACTCGAGAGTTTATTAAAAGAAGTCGAAAAACTTAAGAAAAAAGATTTGGAAGATAAAATTGCTATTCCCCAAAAAGATAAAAGAGCCCGCCGGGAAGTTTTGGAAGAATATCTAATCGCTCTTATCGTACAAAGCAGTAATCCGCAAAAAGCACTTGAAGATAATCAAGAAAGTTTAACGCTCTATCAGTTCGCCACACCGTCTTTAGGAAAACTGCTGGAAAACTTAAAAACGTTTCTTAAAACCAGCGCGGAATTGAATCAGGAAAAATTTGCCAAACTTCTTTCCAAAGAACTGGTTCAGTCTTTTGACACTTGTTTTCTATTTCCTTTGCCAAAACTCGAAGCCGATAAATACATAGAGGAAATACAAAAAGTAATTAAGGAATTGTTAACGTTATTTATTAAAGAAAGGGTTAATTTTATAACCGCCGAAATCAAAATCAAGGAGAAAAATAAAGACCACAATACGGAAGGATTGAGAGCGGAATTGTCAAAATTAATTACGAGCTTACCTAAGAGATAATTTTTTACTTCCAATTGAGCGTAAAAAGTGATAAAATATACTCTATGAAGCAACCCAACATATTGACGGAGATTGTTAGTGGTGCAAAAAAGCGGGGATATATCACCCAAGACGAGATTCTAAAAATTTTTCCTCACCCCGAAGAACACATCGCGGAACTTGATTTACTTTACGATAAATTAATTAAGTCCGACATTGATGTTTTTGAATCGGTGGCAGCCGAAACCGAAGACGAAAAACCAATTGAAGATTTGGAAAAAGAATTAGAAGCGTTGACGGTTTTGACCGAAGGGACAGTTTCCGATCCGGTTAGAATGTACCTTAAAGAAATTGGTCGGATACCGCTTTTAAAATTTGACCAGGAAATTGAGTTGGCGAAAAAAGTGGAAAAAGGTGATAAGCGCGCCAAGCAAACGTTAATTAATTCAAACTTGAGGCTAGTGGTTTCCATCGCCAAAAAATATGTCGGCCGCGGCTTAACGCTTTTGGATTTAATTCAGGAAGGAAACCAAGGGTTAATTAGAGCGGTTGAAAAATACGACTGGCGAAGAGGTTTTAAGTTTTCCACTTACGCCACTTGGTGGATTCGGCAATCCATAACGCGAGCCATCGCCGACCAAGCCAGAACGATTCGGATTCCCGTGCACATGGTAGAAAATATCAACCGTTTTTTAAGAGCTTCACGGAAATTAATGCAGGAGTTGGGCCGCGAGCCAACTCCGGAAGAAGTGGCCAAAGCCTTAGGAATTGAGCCGGATAAAGCGTTGGAGATTATCAAGATTTCCCAAGAGCCGGCCAGTTTGGAATCACCGGTTGGAGACGAAGAGGACTCCCGTTTAGGCGATTTTATCCATGATACCTCGGCGCCGACACTTTTTGATACCGCTTCAAGGGAACTTCTCAAGGAGCAGATTGATCAGGTGCTTTCTACTCTTTCCGACAGGGAAAAAAGAGTGTTGGAAGAAAGGTTCGGCTTAAAAGACGGCCGTCCAAAAACTTTGGAAGAGGTGGGAAAAATGTTTGCGGTAACGCGGGAAAGAATTAGACAAATTGAGGCAAAAGCTTTGCGAAAATTAAGACATCCATCGCGGGGCAATAAACTCAAAGACTACTTAGGATAATTTATTCAGGAGAATAGTTTTACTTGCGGCGTTTATGTTTAGCGGCTACTCTTTCTAGCATTTGGCGTTTTACCTCAAGTCTCTTTTTGGTTTTATATGAATGGGCTCTTTTCATTTTCCCAACTCCGGTATCTCTTTTTGCCATAAACAGATTATACACTATTTTAGTGCTCCCCAGCCCTGAGATTATTATAACTGCAAAAGTAATAGAATCCTTACAGAACTTAAGCTATATTGGGGAACTACGACAAAGGTGGGAAGAAATTAAGAAATTACAAGTGAATACTTTTGCTATATCTTAACAATTTTGAATGTAACACTTGTTCTAACAGAGGTAGTTTCTTCTACTTTAGTTCTTTCAAGCTTTATCTTATCTGTGTCTATATTTTCAAATAGTCTTAGTCCTTTTCCAAGGAGAAGAGGTATAACATCTATCTGTAATTCATCGCATAGCCCCGAATTAAGACATTGCTGAATGGTGTCTGCACCACCTATTATCTGAACAATTTTATCACCCGCTGTTTTCTTTGCCTGAGAAATAGCGCTCTCAACACCATCAGCTACAAATGTGAGAGTAAGTTTGTCATTTCCCTTAGGAAACTTTTCTGGAGGCGTATGTGTCAAGATAAAAAGGGGAACTTGGAATTCATAGTCATCGTTAATCCACAAAAATGGGTCTGCCATTTCATACGTATGTCTCCCCATAATAACAGCACCTGTGTTTTTAATCATTTCCTGAAAAGTTGGAGTTTCAAGGAGTTCAGAAAAATCTGGACTAAGTTTTTCTGCGCTTCCGTTACTGTCATTGATAAACCCGTCCAAAGACATTGTCATACCAGCGATTACTTTTCCCATAGAAGCATTATAGCAAATAAATATTGTGCTTCAAGAATAATTTTGAGGCTATTTTGCTCCGAGTGGTAGACGAAGTTAGAACCTACTTTATTTAGCTTTTTTCACCTTTTCATTTTGTGAATCTATTTCTATTTTCTTTTTAGCTATGTCGGTGTGTTGAATATACAGAATTATTGCATTAGCATGTCCGTGCCCTAAGCCGCATTCGTCTTTTAACCAGCTAAGCAATTCTTTATGAGTTGCTAAGCCCTTCTTTTTTGCCTCTGATAAGTAATATTCAGGCCCTTTTCCTGTCTTGGCTTGAATATTATCAATGTAAGCCTTATATGACATATAAATTTTATACTCTTATGTAAAAATTTTGTCAATTCCGAGGCCAAATTTTGCTCCGCGAGCCTAGGATTATTATAACTGCAAAAGTAATAGAATCATTCCAAAACCTGAGTTATATCGGGGAATTGAGACAAAGGTGGGAAGAGATTAAGAAATTACAGCTATCTCCTGTTTTTACAACTTAATTCATAATTACTTACCTATTTCTGATAAATAAATCGCAACTACTATACTATTTTTTATCAACTCCAAGTTTAATTGTTCTAATTCCTGTTTCCGTAAATCCACTCCCATTCCATTGGAATCTGTCTATTTCTATGGCATCAGGTGGGTCTGATTCGGGTGTTTTGAAGTTTCTTATTTCGTTGGTAGTATAGAAACCTTTTTTATCGCTTCTAGCCTTAAAATCTCCCTGTATTTCCGTAATAAATACCTTATTATTAATAAATATTGCTACTTGATGCCCATGGCAACTGCCACAACTTATATCAAAGCTCTGAAAGTAATAATCAAGTATTCCATCGTCATTTAAGTCTGCTTTTTCAGAATTATATGGTATTTCTATATTGTTGTAGAAATAGTTATAATATTTCTGGTCAATCTTAAGGTCCTTTAAGGCCTTGGATAAATCACGGTCGGGATGCTCCTTCCATATTGTGGTTATAAGATTTTTATCAAGACCTCCTGTAGTCACGCTTATAATCTCTGGCTTTTTAGGAGTAGTCCATGGAGAAACAGTGCGAGCATTTGCAATTTTAGGCTCATCTGGGTAATAAAATGTTGATTTGGTTGTCCTTAAATAAAGGTATCCTATTACAACTATTATACCTAGAGCCAGTATTACAAAGCCTATTTTATTCATATTTCATATTTCATATTATTGTAGTCTTATAAGACTAAGGCTCCTGCACTGCTCAATAGCATCGCTGTAATCTTTTTGGAGTGGGCTCATTCGATTTTCGGGAATATTGCATCCAGAAGACGGAGACTCTGGCCATATAGCCGGAACTGAATCAAAAGTTAGCGTTGTACATATGCCTGGAGTTAGACCTCTGTTTAAACAATTTTTATATAGATTTTGTCCTGTTTCATATAGGTTCTTACATTCATTTGCTTTAGAGGTTTCAAAATCTTTTTTTGCTCTTTCAAGACAAGAGTTAACTGCAAGCTGAGGCTGAAAAATAAAAAGATAATACACAACAGATAGGCTCGCAATAACGATTCCTGCTATTATTACAATTCTAAGCGTTCTATCCACTGAGCCGAGCATACAACACATAAATTATTATTTCAAGACTTAGGCTATATCGGGGAATTGAGACAAAGGTGGGAAGAGATTAAGAAATTACAGTTTGCTTGATTTTATTATCAATATAATTTATTTGAGCAATAACAGACTCTGTGTACCAAAGTGCTTCTGGCTCATCTGGCATCAGACCTTTCCCTGCGTGGGCTACTCCCCAAACGTCTCCTCTATATGCTTTTAACTTCTCAATAAGCTGTATTTGAGTGGGGTGAAATGCCAATTTAGTTCTAAAATACTCAATAGCTTTTTCAAAGGTATCTTGTTGGGTAATTTGCTTTGAATACTCTTCCAGTACGATATATATGTCGCCAACCACGTCTTTTGGAGCTTTTGACCTTGTTATTAAACCATCAATACAGTCTCTATATACAGCTTGAGCATTATTAAAAGGTTCAAGAACTGAATCAGTTTTAGTAATTTGCTCTGCTACGGTTTCATCAATAGATAAGTTTACTTGAGCATCCTGATTAAACTCATATACTGAACCTGAATTTATAAACGCCAGGCAAATGTCTCTTAATAGCTCATTTTTCTTTTGATAATTTAAGTCTTGCAAGGCACGTTTATAATAAAGCTCAATAAAATCAAAGACTTCATCATATGTGGTCTTTGTTTCATCACGAAAATCTTCTATTGGAATTTTCCTACCGTAATGCATTTGTAAGTCTTTACTAAAAGCTACTTCATGTATCCAGTTGTCATTACCTAAACCAAATTGGAATTCATTACCGCTATATGGATGCCCATATAAGAGCAATAGCCTGTTCCTAAGATTTTTAGAAGCTTCTCCGTAGCCAGAATACTCTTTTTTTAGGTTATTTCTTTTAGAAAAAGTTTGCATAATATTAGTTTTAGGCAATTATATCAGAATCTTTCCAAAACTTAAGCTATATTGGGGAATTAAGGTAAAGGTGGAGGAGATTAAAAAATAAATCAGGTACTTACTCTTTAGATTTCTCTATTCTTTTTAAAATTGCTTTTTGTACCTCCTCAGGGACATTCTTCATAAATTGATAGCTGTTTTCTATTGCATTGATTGCAAAACCAACTTGTGAATCAATTTTCGAATAATCATCTTGTAAATCTTTCATTCCTTTTATGGAATACTTGCTTAAATGGATTATGAAATAAGTAGGAAAATCCACTGGCCAAGCTAAAATTACTGGAAGATATGTGGAAGACTGCAAATTGCTATATTTAGGAGAATAATTAAGCTCATGCTCATCTTCCTTAGATTTTATCTCCTTAAAACCAAAAACTTGAGAAGCCCACATTGACCCATGGGTTAATTTTGCAATATCATCAGGAAAACCTGTATACCCAAGCTCTAAAAGCTCTTTTTTAATATTTGCTTCATGAAATTTTTTTTTGAATTCGGGGTTTTTTTTAAAATCATCCCTACTTTCTTTTAGCAATAAGCCAACATCTTCTGGATGATGATGTATATAAATTGCTAAATTTAAATAATTAATAAAAGTTCTGGTTAGGACTGCTATGCTTCCGTAATATCCATAAACTAGAGCCATTCTCGATGTTCTTATCAGATGCAAAATTGCGTTTCCCTGGGTCAAATAGAAAGTACAATAGTTCTTAATTTGCTTATCTTTTGTCTCAATTTGTATTTTTAAGGCAAAATCTAATGTTGTCATAAAAAATTTAGTTGCCTCATCCAGTGTTTTGAGAGGTTTTTTGTAAGTTTTTTCAGTCAGCTGCTTTATTTTTGACTCTTGTTCTAAAAGATAACCAAAGTTAAGCTGCTTTATTTTTTTATAAGCCATATAAATTTTCTACTTTAGCGATACATGAATCTACATCTTTAAGTATCTCTGTTTTCCAAAATCTCAAAACTATCCAGCCCTCTTTTCTGAGAGTTTTATTTACGAGCTTATCTCTATCCACATTTGTTTTTATTTTTTCTTGCCAAAAAGCTTTATATCTTTTGCCCTCTTTCTTGAAGTTTTTACCATGCCAAAAATCCCCATCACAAAAAATAGCGATTTTCTTGGATGGAAAAATTATGTCTGGTTTTCCAAATAATGTATTTTTAACTCTAAATCTTAAACCTTGCCTAAACAGAGCCTTGCGTAAAATAAGCTCGATATCCGTATTTTTATTCCTTACTCTTCGCATTATTTCGCTGCGTTTCTTAACAGAAAATATGTCCGACATTGTATTTATCTTTCTTACCGGCTATTATATATAAAGCGTATGAGAAAGCTCAAGGCAATAGATTTATTTGCGGGAATAGGGGGAGTAAGATTAGGCCTTGAAAGAGCAGGTTTTGACGTAATTTACTCCAACGATTTTGACAAATTCTGTAAAATCACTTTTGAAAATTATTTTAAAGAACCTCTTGATACAAGAAAAATAGAAGACGTTCCCTTCTCGGATATTCCTAACGATATTGATTTACTTGCAGCGGGATTCCCTTGTCAACCTTTCTCACTTGCAGGATTAAAACGCGGATTTGCAGACCCGCGAGGCTCTTTATTTACAAAGGTTGTTGATATTATAAGAGAAAAGAAGCCCAAGGCATTCTTGTTGGAAAACGTAAAGCATTTGAAAAGACACGATGGCGGGAAAACCTTAGATTATATGTTGGATGTTTTAAGAAATGAATTGGGTTATTACGTACCTGAACCAGAGATACTAAATAGCAAAAACTTTGGGGTGCCACAAAACAGAGAAAGAATTTATATTGTAGGTTTTCGTGATGAAACTACTTTCAAGTATCCTACGGGGAATGAGAAGATACCAAACTTGCATGATATTCTTGAAGAAGAAGTTGAAGATGAATTTTATTTTCTTTCACAGAAATATTTAGATTGTTTAATAAGACATAAAAATAGGCATGAAAAGAAAGGCAATGGCTTTGGATTGGAAATTCTCGACCCAGAAGGAATATCAAATACATTGGTTGTTGGCAATATGGGAAGAGAGAGAAATTTAATAAAAGACTTACATTCTCCCATAGCCTTTAGAAAAAACAAGATGGGGGTAAGAAAATTAACAATAAGAGAATGTGCTAGATTACAAGGCTTTCCAAAAAATTTTGAATTTCCCGTCTCAAGAACTCAAGCTTACAAACAATTGGGAAATACGATAACGATACCAGTAATAACATCTATAGGAAAACATATTAAAAAAAGCCTAGTAACCAAAGAGAAGGTTCATATATTAGATAAGCAAGTTGGTTTACGAAGTATAGCTCTAGCCAGTTATTAATCCCCACTATAATCGGCAATTTCTTTCTCAAATAATTTAAGCAACTCTTTAATTTGATTTTTAGATAAAGATGTGAAAAGCTTATACCCTCCTATGGCATTTGCACGCCTCATCAGCAATCTAACTTTGCCCTCTTTTTTTGTGGAGAATAAATTCTCATTTTCAAGAATGTATTCTAAAATAGCGTGTGTAAATTCTTTATTCCTTCCTTGAACTCCAGCAATTAATGTTCTATAAAAATCCAGCATCGAGAAAAGTTGTTTGGTGAGTTCATAAGGGTCTTTCCTTTTTTCGTCGTACGTTAAATAACACCCCCACCACAATGAAGAAATGGCATTTCTTGCTAAATCTGGAGCTCCTACATTTCTTACAAACCAATGCTCCAAAATATAAGAGGATTTATCAACGTCTTTACTAAGTTTATCTATTGGCCATCTAGCTCTCATATATTCCCAAAAGGGACCATGAGCTAAATAGCTCCAAAGACCAGGGTCAGAGGCTTTAATAACCGGTAGGTCTTTATAACTCTCGAATATAATTTCCGCATTTTCAAAATTATATTTATTTTCCTCGTTTGGTATTTGAAGTTTTATATTGTCTGGAGCCATTAAACGTGCGTCAATCAAGCAATCTTCATCAGAAAAAGTAAACTTATTTGCTTCATACAACTTGAATGTAGAATCTTCTCCTTTTATAATTTTTCCCTGTAGCTCTTCAATAAAACTTCTTTTAAATACTTTTTGATAAGCCATATTACTCCTCTCCTTCTCTCATAGATAGATTTTCTATAGAAAGAAACATTCTTTCAAATGGATTGCCTAACATTTTTTGAGCAATTTCAGGTATGTTTCCAAGATTCCAAAGGGAGCCGATTTCATTGTCATTTATCCTGCGTGAATCTAAAACACGATACCATTTATAATCTTTGTAATCATCTTTGTGGTCGGACATCATTTCTTCCAAGGCATATATTAAGGCCGAAAGGACAATGGAGGAGTGGTATAAGGAAGTAAAATTCTCGTTCTCATCTTTATAATTATCGTATTTTAGATAGTCTTTTTTAGGTAAAGATATAAGAATTACATCTCCGTCTAATTGAAATAAAGCTGGCCCATCTTCTCTTTCTTCATCTTTACGTATTTTAATAATATTAAAAATTCTTCTTAAGTCTTCCCAGAGTATCTCTGCATTAAATGTAATATTACCCGCAAAAGCAAGAACGTCTCCTTCTCCTATATCAAAGCTGAGATTATGATAATCTTCATTTTCTCCTTCAATTTTATAGTTTGATATTTTTGTGTTGGAAGTTATATAAAAAGAAACACTAACTCTATCTCTTAAATCATTTTTTTCTATTTCCAGCTCACACTTATTATTTGAAAAAAGAAAGGATTTGCGAAAAAAAGTAGCTGGACATTCTACCTCTATATTAAAACTGGCTTCTTTATTATCAATAAGACTTTCCAAAGTTTTATTGTTTAGGATAAACTCAGTAGATAATTTTGTTTTTTTATCATCTTGCTGAATATTAAATCCGTCGTCTTTAACGCGGAATTCTCCCGCTACATCATCTGCTTTACCTAATACCGGATGTGGCAATAATAGACTATTGATTTTCATAAGCTCTTAAATTCAAAGAATATTTACCAGGTATATCAAAGAGAATTTTCATTTGTATTTTATTATCTTCAGGTATAACTACATTTCGTATGTAATTAGCGTCTATTTGATACTTATTTCCGTTTTGGTCTCGTGCCTCTTTTATATCGATTTTGTCAAAAGAATCTTCTGTCCCCACTCTCACTTCAACATCAAATTTATCGTCGTGCTCTCCTGCGATAAAAACAACGTGTTCCATGTCAGCTCCGTTTTTTACAACATAGGACCTTCTAAACTTAATATTTTTATTTATTTTTATCATTTTTGTTCCCGTATCGTCAGGATGACCTGTTCCAGGTCCTGTACCCTCGCCTCCACCTTTCCCTCCACCAGTGCCTGGTCCGTCTGGCTCCCCTAACACTTCCGCTGGAATCTTAACCTGAATGTTAATCTTTGGAGGCTGCCCAATAATATTATCTCCTCTTATTAATGAGCCTGTTTCCTGTCTAACTATTTGCCCCTCTATGCTTTCTGGGGTTCCTTCGTCGTTAATATTGTTATCTTCAGCGGGAGAATAAAAGTATTTATCTAAATCTTTTATCGTTGCTTCCGTGGATTCAACTGAAGCAGTAAGGTCGCTAATCTTAGACTCAACAAAATCTTTTAATTCTTTTTCTGCTTCCGCATATAATGCTTTCTCGTCGGGGTCGTTTGTCATTGGCACATCTTTACCCCATTTACTATGCGTAGGGTCTTCCATTTTTCGTAAAATCTCGTTTTGGTCAGGACAAATAAAAACCCCAGCAAATCCCTTTCCTGAATTAAGTTGTTTATTTTGGATGACCATTCCCGTATTTCTAAAATATTCAATTCTTCTCGGAAAATCTTTCCCTAAAATTAATCTTAACTCCACATCTCCCACCACCTTTAATCTCTCTTTTATAGTCACTCCTTCTTTATAGGCTTTGTAAAAGGGTATTGGGTCATTTTTATCCAAAAATTTATCTTCGGAGAAATACTCAAAAATCTTTTCTTCTACGTTGTCTTTATTAAGAAGCATATTGCCTATTTTTACCTCCAACATCCCTTCAAGAATTGCCAACCAAAAATATCTTAAAACAGATTCCGTCATCTTCTTTTGCCATCGACCGTTTTCTTCAAATCCAATAATAAAGATGCTTGTTCCCTTCTCGGTTCTTTTAAAAAACTCTGGAATTTCTTCTTCTTTTCTTATCGCAGGACTGGAAAAGAAACCTACCCCGTGTTTCATGTCGTTCTCTTCGACATGACTCACCAATCTCATCTTTCCTTGGAATAAAACCTTATTATCTCCCCATACGCTTGAAACAAATATTGTTCTGAATAGTGATGGCCTAAAATAGGCTCCTTTTCCTAAGCCGTATGTTCCACCCATTCCTTTTACTTTATTAGAAGAGCCTTGAATTCTCATTAATTTATAATAAGCTCCCGTCCTATCATTGTCCTCGCCATATAATCCGGTTGTGTTGTAGTCGCTTATTCGAAATACGCTGATTGTTTTATTTTCATTTATAAGGTCGTATGCGTCCTTAAAAAAACTCTCGCCTTCGCTTTTATCTTCTTTTTCGTGTCTCCAGCAAGCAGCTAAAATTTCCTTAAATTTTTCGTAATCAGGCAAAAGGGACTTCGGAGAAGTTCTTGACAGCTCGAACTCTGCTATTGCAGGGCCATCTGCATCGGGATTTTTGGCATCAACAATATTCTGTATGGATTCTCTTGTAAGGTGATAAAGAACATCTCCATTGAAATTATAAATTAGGGGGTCGTGAAATCCTGTTTCTTCAGCTTCATTTAACGGAGGGAAATAATATGAATTTTTACTCATTTTAATGTTTATGTTTATGTTTATCTAAATCTTTAGAACTTAAATTTTCTTTTCCTTGGTTTAAATCTTGCCTTAACAGTTCTTACCTGAATTTCCACCTCTTTAAATATCTTATCAATTTCTTGGTCAGAATATTCATAAGAACTCTTATTTGATAGATTTCCAAGAATTCTAATTTTTTCGAGGACTTCATTTGTTCTTTTGAGGGCAAGTCTTTTAAATCGTGCGTGTCTTGTTTCCATTAGGCTCTAATATAACACAACAATATAAATAATACAAGTATTTATATAAACTAAGATTTAAATGATATAAAATTTATCAATGGTTTTATCTTCAGTGCCTAATCTAGACATACCCTTCTTCATGCCTAGCTTGTGTTCTGACACTAGTTTAATGCTTTCATGTAAAGTTATATAACTTTGTGTAGAAAACACAGCATAGGCAAGTTGCTAAAGCGACACACTATGGCTAAGGCATTGTTTGGGAATGGCCTAAACTGTTGCTAAATTAACAAAACCCTAGCCTCAAGCAAAGCTAGTAATTTCCCGACACTTTTTTTGTAAATTAAGTCTATTTAATAGAAGTGGGTAATCTGTCGCGAAACTAACAAAATCTTAGCTTCAAGTGAGGCTGGGAGTTTCGCGACACTTATTTTTACAAAATATTCTAGAATTGTAGGCGGTTAGACGGGTCAATGTTTGTATTTAATAATTTTACAAGGCCATGCCCCCACTCGAGGTTTACAAAACTTGCTCTTTAAGCTCAATACTGTAATTTGATGAAATAGTTCTTCTTTCTTCTGGGTAGAATTTCTCCTGCCCAGTGGGAAAGAAGGCAACAACTACTTTCCTAAATCAATTGATACTGGATTGCTAAATATGTCTCCCTGAGCCATTAGCTTAAGTCCTGTTGCATTTGCTGGAACATCAAAGACAATCTTCCCCGTTACTGACAAACTTGGTTGAATTTGCTGTAAGAAAAAGCTTGTTGCCCCACTAGACATTTCCATTGCCGTTTGACCATCAGTTGAATAGTCATACTTTCGGCCTTGATTATCGATAACCGTGAAATCGGACGAGTCAATGGTTTTAGTATCTTTCCCATTGTTCTGGATTTTAACAGTCAGGATGTAGTATTGTCCTTGGGCTGTTTTCTGACTAAAAGAATCTCCGATTGTCTGTGCCGTATCAACCGACTGCACAGTAAAAGCAAGGTCCCCGTCGTTAACCGTATCGCCAACTTTAGCGGTCTGTACGGACGGAGTATTGCTTCCAGATGAACTTCCTGAGCTATTACTACTAGTTGTTGAAGTTCCTGAATTCTTGCTGCTTCCTATTGCTCCAAGAACAACAAGAACAGCGATGATAACTACAATTCCTGTGAGAATTGGATGACGAGCAAACCAAATTCTCTGGTCCGCCTGACAATGAGGGCATTTCTTTGCCTTCTCGTCAATATCCTTCATACAGGATTTACATTTCTTCATTTTTTGTTCACCTCCTTCCAGTAAGATTTATTAGGAATTTTGTAATCGTCCCGAAAAACTTACCGACATTTTGCAATAAACTATTAGCAAAGTTGTTATTATGATTAGTCTGCTTTTGCATTTGGGTAGAATGTTTTATGGTTGGTGTCGGAATCAGGGTTGGCGTAGGCGTTGGAGTGAAAGTAGGTAAGGGAACATATATTGTCGGGGTAGGGGTTGCTGTAGGAGTGGGAGTTGTTTTTTGCTGCTGAGCTAAATACTGGTTATATTCAGCCCACTGCATTGCACAATCTATTCCCGCTACTCCTTCTACAGAGGTTCCAGGGTATGGGCAAGAAGGTTTCTGCCCTGGTGGATTATTGGGAACAGACGATGTTGGAGGATTAGAGCAAACTACCATATTTTCAATCTGTTGCATTTTTTCTGGAGTTGTTGGACCCGTGTCTGGAAAACATGCGTTCTCTGTGTCTCCACTTGGACATACTTTTCTGACACAAATACAATTCTGGTCTTGACCGCCAGGGTGGCCACAATCTGGACTAAACCAAACGTCGGCATATATAGTTTTAGGGGTAAAGTAGGTAAATAAGAATAGGACAGCGGCTAAAACTGTTATTTTCCTTTTCATAAATTTACTTCCTTCGGCTCAATAATGATAAGCAACTGTATATTAAGCTATCGCTACATAAAAAGCAATACTTTTTGAAGCTATTTATTAGGCTATAGCTTAATACATTTTGTAGTGTTCACTTGCTACCGTTAAAAGGTGGACTCAACAAAGAAGAAAATTACAAATACAGAATACCGATTAGGCAGGAATATCAGAAAGGTAAGGATGGCAAAGAGGTTGACCCAAGAACAACTAGCGGAGAAAATTCATACCTCTTGGACTTGGGTTGCACATATTGAAACCGGCAGAGAAACGCCAAATCTCAAGATGCTGGAGAAAATTGCTCGTGCATTAGGAGTGAAAGTGGTAGATTTAATTCCATTTTAGATTTGTCGTGGAAAGATATTAAGACGGTCTGAATATCTTTTTTCAGTTTAAATTAATTCTGATACTTAATTATCTTACAAGGCCATGCCCCCACTTGGGGCTCACAAAACTCGTCTTCAATCAACCTGTCTAAAATATACCTTGCGGTAGCATAATCTACTTGAAAATATCTTTGAATCCTTCCTGTTGATACGAATGATTCAGAAGAAAATCTTCTCTTAATTAATACTAATAATGCAGCTAATGATATCCTCATCACTAGAAGTATATATTCTCCTAATGGGAATCGCTAAACTGTCACGAAACTAACAAAATTCTAGCTTCAAGCGAAGCGAGTAGTTTCCTGACACTTCTATTGCAATGTCTAATGTTTAGACTAAGCCTATAAAAAGGACTAAAACTATACAAAAACCCTACCAAATTTTACAACCAATGTGGTAAAATAGCTTCGGAAATAAAAATAAAGATAAAAATGAAGATTGATGAAATTCTAGAAAAAGAATTAAATTATTTACTATTTTTCGTACAGAAAAAAAATAACGAATTTATTCAGGATAATCAAGAGTATATTTTCACAGTTATATATTTAATTACAAATCCAAACTTTAAGATTGAAATAGCTAAATTAAGAGAAAAATACCACATCCCGTTAAGTTATGGAAAAGACGACGAAAATTTCTACAAATGGCTTTTTGCACAAAGACCTTTCGCTCCATATTATGGTAGTAAAGAAATCACAGATATTTGTCTTCTATGCAGAGTAAATCCTAAAGTTTATGGAGATTTCGTATTCGGCTATTTATATTTTGGTGATGTTATGCCGTATAAACCATATGATGACATTTCAATCAATGCTAAAGATGAATTCCGTTTTAAGAGTAAGTTGGAAGCTTTAACCCTAGATTATAATACTATTCCCAGAGAAGACCTGGAAAGAGGTTATATCCGTTTCTATAAAGACAGCACAATCGAGGGAATTCTAAATTTTATTAATGCTAACAGGGATAAAATACGTGAAATCCAAAAAGGGCTAAAACCATATCCCTATACAAGAACAAAAAAATATAAAAATTTTAAAAGGGATATTCAAGTTTACATCTTACATCTTTTAAAAAAGAATAAGGCAGACATTCTGAAACAATTATATCTGGAAAATATCCCTGATAATAATACTGATAAAAAGCTTGACGAAGTCTACCAAATTGAAGACACCAAGGTTTATGAAATTATAGAAGATATAGAAGAACGTCTAAAAACTTTCTCCAAATAAATTCGGGAAAACCTACCCCACCTTTCCGATATGACAGCCTCAAAACCTTCATATACAATCCCCCTAGAGGTAAATAAAGATGGAAATAGATAACAATTTCAAAACAGACGATATAGGATTAACTTCCTTTTTGCTAACCCAAGAAATTACCCTTATAGACATTGTAGAAGATGCTCCAAATCATTTCAGCTTTCTTCTTGCAAATCCAAATAAGTGCGATTTACTAAAGCACGATTTTATGAATGGTGAACTTGCCCCCGCCAGAGAGCTTTTGTCTTATCGCGAAATGTTGATAACAGAAATTAAAACAAGGAGGCATAATGGAAATAGAAAATGATTATAAAAAACTTGAAAGTAAGGTTTGGATACTGCTTCCTGGATTAGAAAAAGCTCTTAGACTCATTTTAGCAGTTGCTATATCTGCCTACGTTCGACCTCATGTTATGATATGGCTTTTGTTAGTCGATGTCCCCTCATCTGGCAAAACTGACCTTGTCAGGCTTATAAGGAATTCCGAGATAACATATTACCTTGATACCTTAACCCCAAATGCCTTTATATCTGGCGAAAGAGTAACAAAATCAAATAAAGTCTTTGACCTTCTTCCTGAACTCAATAATAAATGTTTCATTGTTAAAGATTGGACATCAATTTTCTCCATGGATGAAAAAGCAACTAAAAAGATTTTGGGAGATTTAGTAAATATCTACGATGGTGAATTTACAAAGTTCAGTTCCGCAAGGGGAAAAATTTCTTCTGCTTCTTATTTCTCTCATTTGGGATGCATTACGCCTGCAACTTTAAATAAACACACACAGTATTTGAACATGATTGGAGCAAGATTCCTTTTTTATAAGCTTCCTGAGGTATCAAAAGAGAATGAGGAGTTAAATCAAAAGCGTATCTTTGCAGGAGAAAACAGGGGCGACATAGAGAAAACTGTGCAGGAGCTTGTAAATTCGTTTTTACAGGAATTGTTAATAAAAGAGTGGAATGTAAAACTTTTATCGGACGATGTAGAAAAATTTTTAAAGGTTGGTTCTAATCTCATTTCACACTGCCGGGGAATAGTTTTACTACAAGCGAATACATTTAAAAATGAGTCTGGAGAAGAAATAAAATATTATGACGTAATAGATTCTCAAATTGAAAAACAATGGAGGGCGTTGCATCAGCTAAAAGCCCTTTCGGAGTGCCTTGCTTTCGTTGTCGGGAAGGATGAGGTGGGAATAGATGAGTTGGAAATCATTAAGGAAATTGTTCTTGCTTCAATGCCCGCTGACAGGTCACAGGCATTAAGAATAATACAGGAGCACAATGGAACAATTACAGCAAAGGAATTATCAGATGACTCTGAACGCTCAAATAAAACAGCCAGAAGACTTTTAGAAGAGCTGACTTCATTAAAAGTCGTTGAAAAAATTAAAGGTTCGGGACAAATTGCAGCAGATTATCAAATAGTAGACGAATTTAGAGATTTTTTGTGCTTATCCACTACCGACTTTTTGTCCACCTATAGTAGAAGGACAGAAACTCCACAGGACACCTTAGCTGAAAAAACAAATGAAGAATATGAAGAAAACAAATAATGAACAGTTTAAAACTGAATACAAGATTGAAGACATAGCCGAACAATGGGTACGTTTGATTTTGACTCAGATAAAAAATGAACCTAAGATACCAAGGAAATACCGAGGAAATAGTTGGGTAAAACTAAGGTAAAACTAGGGCAATACTGGAGGATAAAAAGAGATTTGATTTACAATCAAAAGACCTATAATATTATGTTGAGGCTAAATTATGACTAACAAAGCAAAGGAACATATGGCTGAAGCCCGTACAATCCACTTCGCCATGAGGAATGGAGCAATCCCTTATATGGATGCCAAAAGACTAACAAAACCGTTGTTGGATGAAGTTAACAAAGTAGCACGAAAGATTGCAAAGAAATATGGAATAAGACCCAAGGAAATCACTTTTCAGGATTTAGGAAGGAATTTATGAACGCTTATGCCTACATCAGAGTTTCAACCGAAGAACAAAAAAATCACGGTTATTCTCCAGATAATCAAATTAGGCACTGCAGAGAGTATGCAAAATTGCACGGATACAATATAAAGAGAATTTTTGATGATAGTGGGAAAAGTGGTAGAACATCTGAAAAAAGACCTGCTCTGCAAGATTTACTCAGAGAAATAGACGAACATCCCGTAGAAGCGGTAATAATTTATAAAATTGACAGGTTTGCTAGAAACGTTGGCGACTTCGATAGAATGTATAAGAGCCTTAAAGCAAAAGGCATTAAATTGCTCTCAATAAATGAGGGGGACTTAATGGAAGGCAACAGCTTAATACCCAATATTTTTGCTTCAGTTGCCCAATGGGAATCAGAAGTAAATTCTTCGCGAACAAAAGATGCTTTGCAACAAAAGTTTGAAGAAGGATGGCAGCCATACAGTAGATATCCAGGCTACAGGAGTGTTGGGGGAAAAGATGAGAAGAAAACCTGCGAACCAGACCCTTATACCGCCCCCATAATTAAAGAGTTGTTTGAGCTTTACTCAACAGGCAACTATAGCATAATAGAGTTGCAGGACTGGTTGGCGGAAAAGAATATCCTCTCCAGAAACGGAACGACGCTTGGCCATAGCGTCATAGACACAATTTTAAACAACCCTTTTTACTACGGACTTGCCAGATGGCATGGGGTATCCAAGATGGGGAAACACAAACCCATTATCAAGAAAGAGCTTTATGATGTTTGCCAATATACCCTTGGAAAACATCGCAGTTTCCTTTTACGCAGACGCGTTCATGATTTTCTTCTGAGAGGCTTTTTAATCTGTGCCGAATGTGGACAAAGATATACTGCGGAATGGCACAAAGATGCAGATAAGTTGAAAAATAGAGACGGTAAAATAGCTTATTATCACTGCCAGAAGCGAGACAGGAATGGGTGCCCTGCTCCTTATGTGCAAATGGATGTAATGGAAGAACTAGTTGAGGAGAAATTTAAGAAAATGGAGTTCAGCGAAGAATTTATAAATGCAGTAGTTGGGAAAACCAAAGAAATATTAAACGAGGCTAGAAGAACTTCCTCATCTAGTCAACAAGGCATACTGAATCAGAAAACCGCATTGGAAACAAAAAGAAACAGAATTGAAGATAGTTTAACGGATGGGGTAATTGACAGGGAAACGTTTAAGAGAATGCACAATGGACTACAAGAACAGATAATAAAATTAGATAATCAAATGACTGAGGCGGATAACAAACAGAAGATTGACGTTGATTTAATTGAGGAAGTGCTATCTTTTAGCCGAAACATCCACAAAACATATATTGAAGCGCCAAATTACCTGAAAAGACATTATCTAAGGTTTTTCTTTGAATCCTTTGTTATTGGGAATAAAAAGATTTATAAAACAGTTCCAACTCCTATATTCAAAATCTTAGAAAATAGCCACGAAATTATAATAAGAGGACCCCAGCTCCGCGGCTAGGACTCGAACCTAGAACCTTGAAATTAACAGTTTCCTGCTCTACCATTGAGCTACCGCGGAATATGTATCTGATTATACCCTGTAAACTAAAAATTGTAAATTAAAAATTGGTATATTGACAAATACTACAACTAGTTGTAGTATTTTAAGTATGACAACTAATAACGCTAAGCAACGGGTAACTCTCTTCCTTAACCCTTCCATTACTAAGCATGCTAGGGCTCAAGCTGTTGTTGAAGAGTTAAGCTTAACTAATCTGGTAGAAAAAGCTTTGAGTGATTACTTACCGAAAGAAACAGTGATTAAGAAAATTGTAATGTAGATAACGGAAGATCTCACATCAAAGTTATATATTCAAATCCATATGGCTCAATCAGACACAACTCAGGAAGAAGTAACAACAATTGATAATGCGGCTCCGCAACAAATTGTAAGGAAAACCACAAGACAAGTTGAGCCTCAGGCAAAAGGAGAAGCTCCTCAAAAAGTATATGAGAAGAAGAAAACAATTTTTAGGTTTAATCAAGTTATTTGGTATATTTTAGGTTTTGTTGAAGTACTGTTGGTATTTAGAACTATTTTAAAGATATTAGGCGCAAATCAATTCGTTGGATTTACCAGTTTAATTTACGCCATAACCGACCCATTAGTAGCTCCTTTTAACGGTATTTTACGTATGTCCGTCACAGGCAATTCTGTCATTGAATGGTCAACGATAATTGCTGCCATTGTCTATCTTTGTATCGCCGGCGGGCTTGTTTATCTTTTAGATCTTATCTATCCAATTACGCCAAAAGACGTTGAAACATAATAAATTATGATAATCGCAATCGTTATAATTCTTGCCATTCTCTGGTTTTTGGGATATATTCCTGTCTCGGGAATTTCCATCCCAAACCTTGTCCTTTTTACGATTAATAATCACCCGATTACCCTATGGAACATTCTTATTCTGCTGGTGGTCGGTTGGGCAATAGGAATTTTACCCCGTCCGTTTCAAGCAGTGGCTTCGGTATTACTTCTTTTATGGATACTTTCCGTACTTGGCATATTTGCAATTACCGGTCTTTCCAGCATTATTGTTCTAGTAATTATCGTAGCTCTTATTGCTTCGATTTTTCTTTAAAAGGAAAGAGGTGAATATTTATGGCAACAACAATAATTAATCCAGCGCCAAGCAATAACTCTTCTAATAATAATGGCATGGGTTTTTTAATAGGGGCAATCGTTTTAATTGTATTTGCAGTTCTGTTTTTTGTCTATGCACTTCCCTATATACGAGGACTAAGTGGGAGCGGTGGAATTCAAGTTAATGTTCCGAAGAGCATTAATGTAAATGTACAACAGACCAAATAATAAAATGGTTAATCCTTGAAAAGAGGAGGTGAAAATATGAATATAATACTTTGGATAGTTTTAGGAGCAGTAGCAGGGTGGACTGCAGACATGATCATGAAAAGTGCGCATGGGGTGCTTGAAGATGTTATTTTGGGTATCATCGGCGCATTTGTTGGAGGATTCATCATGAATTTCTTTGGGCAGCCCGGCGTAACAGGCTTTAATATTTACAGTCTCATTGTAGCTGTAGTTGGCGCAGTTGTACTTATCTTCTTAGGACGACTTATCCATAAATAAGGGCATGAAGGATATGCGAAATCAAAATAAAAACAAACGGGATGTAAAAAAAGAAAGCGTTAGTTCAGTAATTACCGGGTTAACGGGAGCAGCTATTGGATTTGGCATTGCAGTTGCCGGAGCAGCGGTAGTACTAAATGATAAAAATAATCGTAAAAAAGTAAGGGGCGTGCTGACCAATATAAAAGGCCAAGTGATGGATTATATGAAGGATGTACAAAGGAAAACAGACAAAAAAGAGAAAGAGATAGAAGAAAAACTGATTGACAGTAAAAACGAAACAGAGAAATTAACTAACTAAGTAAAAATATGGGAATCTTAGAAATCATAGCAATCATATTAATAGTTATGTGGTTGGGTGGATTCACTCTTCACATTGCAGGGAAATTTATTCATGTTCT
Organism: Patescibacteria group bacterium; assembly: GCA_035510555.1. Taxonomy (GTDB): domain Bacteria; phylum Patescibacteriota; class Microgenomatia; order Levybacterales; family UBA12049; genus DATKGX01. Next base: position 26,709 of record DATKGX010000044.1, read on the forward strand.
GCTAATTATTGCTGTAGTTTTATTCTTGTTGCGGTTTATTGGGGGAGGATTTTAAATATGGATGATTCACAACAAAAATCACAAATAGATGAGGAGGCAAGAAAAGCCAAGGAGGGAATAGATACAGATGCTTTTAACGCAAGACAGCTCTTGGCAGATCAAGAAAGTGAGAGAATAAGAAGCGACGCAGAAGCGGAAATAGCGCAAATTCAAAACGACGCGCAGAAATAGGTTCTAACGTCGTCTATCAGGGGGAGCTGCGTAGCCTCAAAATTGACATCTTTCTGAATTGAGCAGACAATGTATTCGTAAGGGAGATGTTTTTATGGAAATCACAACAAGACTTATCGTTTTTGTTGCAATTATTATATTTGTTAATAATTTCGTGTTGTATTATGCTATTCAGAACAATGGAATACATTCAAGGATACACTCGGTTGGTTTGCTAGTATTTTTGATTAGCCTTATTGAAATAGTGGCAATTGGAATTTGGGGTTATATTCACTTAAGATAATAGATTCTAACGTCGTCAATATTCATAGATAAATCTATCTTTTTGGTTCTGAACATATCAATAAAGGGGAGCAAATTAGCCTTAGTTGTTGACTACTCACAGTTATAAAAATAGACCTTCGATGCTGAACAAGCAATAAAGATTTTGTGGTATTCTTATATAAGATTTAGTTTGATAGGAGGTGAAAAGTATGGGAATTATTGAAATAATTGCAGTTGTTTTACTCGTCCTGTGGCTTGGCGGATTTGCTTTGCATATTGCAGGAGCATTCATCCATGTCCTATTAGTATTGGCAATCATTGTTTTCTTGCTGCGCTTTTTGAAAAAAGCAGCGTAATTAACAAAGATTTTTTGGATAGATCGTTTAGTTCGGGTATTGTAACGATAGCTTTTTTTTACTCATTAAGACAAAGTTAGAAATTTAATTACATAATAGGTTCTAACGTCGTCTCCATTCGGTAAGCTCAGGATTATAATGTTCCGCGGAACTTTTCAATCCTCTTTAACTTGATTATGCATTAGTTTTTAGCTACGATAAGAATATGGTTAATAAAAATACCATTTGGAAAGCATTGATTATTCTGTCTTCGCTGGGAATTCTTCTCGCCGTTTACCTCTTCTACAATTTTCTGACTAAACCACTAGTCGAGTCCTGTTATTTCAATAGTCACATCAATTGCGACGCGGTTACCAAAGGCTCTTTGTCAACACTCTTCGGGATTCCTGTTCCTTTGGTTGGATTAGTCGGCTATATCGTTATTCTTATATCGTCAATTTTCAAACAGAAATTATTAGTTCTTGCGATGTCGACTTTTGGGATGGTGTTTTGCTTATTTATCACTTACCAGGAAATATTTATCTTAAAAGTAATTTGTCCGGTTTGTTTAACCTGCCAGCTGGTAATGTTCACAGTTTTCCTGCTGGCAATTTACTTAAACATTAACCCCAAAAAACACAAATGAATAAAATTATAAAATTATTGGCGCTAATTATAGTTTGCGAAGGTGTTGGATTTTTAGGAACTATTTTTACGCTTCCTTCAATTCCCACTTGGTACGCAACTTTGCAGAAGGCTCCATTTAATCCGCCACCTTGGGTTTTCGGTCCGGTTTGGACAACGCTGTATTTTTTAATGGCCGTATCATTATTCTTAATTTTACAAAAGAAATTAAAAAAACAAAGAAACTTTTTAGTGATTTTATTTTCCGTGCAGTTGTTTCTAAATTTCTTATGGTCAATCATCTTTTTTGGCATGCACCAACCCTTAGTTGCGTTACTTGAAATTGTCTTTCTTTGGATTTCGATCGCGCTTTTAATAATCGACTTTTGGAAATTTTCAAAGCCCGCGGCAATATTATTAATTCCATATCTTGTTTGGGTTAGCATTGCGTCCGTTCTCAATCTTTTCGTAGTGCTCCTAAATCCTTAATTCTCAGCTAATTTTAAGCGTTCCTGCTATAATATGTCCTCGTGAAAGTATTAATTGTTGAAGACGAACACAAAATCGCCAATTTAATTAAGCAGGGATTTGAGCAGGAACACTTTGCGGTTGATGTTGCTTATGATGGAGCTACTGGGTTTGACTATGCTTCTTCCGAGCCGTATGACGCAATTATCCTCGATAGACTTTTGCCAGGCATTGATGGATTGGAAATTTGCAAGAAGCTTCGTAAACAAGGCACCCATACTCCTATCCTTATGCTAACAGCCAAAGCTCAGGTTATTGATAGAGTCGAAGGGCTAAATAGCGGCGCTGACGATTATTTAACTAAGCCTTTTGCCTTTGAAGAGCTTTTGGCGCGCATCAAAGCTTTAGCCAGAAGGCCAAAAACTGCTATTAGTAATGTACTGCAGGTGGGAGATCTTAGTCTTAATATCGATACTTATGAAATAAAACGTGGAGAAGAACGAATCGCCTTATCATCAAAAGAGTTTGCTTTGCTTGAGTATTTAATGCGTCATCAAAATAAAACTTTAACTAAAGAACAAATTATCAATCATGTTTGGAGCTACGACGCGAATATTCTCCCCAACACAGTAGAAGTTTTTATTGGGTACCTCAGAAACAAAATCGACAGGCCGTTTAAGGACAGCAAGAATCTGATTTATACAGTGAGGGGATTTGGTTATAAAATTGGAGGAGATAATTAAATGTTTCATTCAGCACGTTTAAAATTAACAGCTTGGTACTTATTAATTATTATGATAATCAGCATCTCTTTTAGCACTTTTATTTATTTTGGCGCGGCCAGAGAATACGATAGGATTTTAAGGCTTGAACAATATCGGGTGATGCACCCAATGCGTCCCGGCATAATTTTGCAAAGGCCACCTAGCGAAACCGAGCTATTTTCTATCTCTCCGCAGCAAGACAATGAACTAGTTGAATGGGCAAAATTAAGAGTGCTGGAGGCATTATTTGGTATAAATGTGATAATCTTATTTCTTTCGGCGTTGGCAGGATATTTTTTAGCTGGCAGGACTTTACGGCCAATTAAAAATATGCTTGACGAACAAAACCGGTTTATTACCGATGCTTCTCACGAGTTAAATACTCCCTTGACTGCGCTAAAAACTTCACTTGAGGTAAACTTAAGAGACAAAAAATTGAGTCTGCATAAAGCGAAAAAAGTTCTCAGTAGCAATTTGGAGGACGTTAACAATTTACAATCCCTTTCGGAAGAATTGATGGAGTTGATTATGTATCAAAAACAAAACGGCAATTATAAGATTGCAAAAATTGCCCTTTCGGATATCATAAAAACCGCTGTTGGACAGACGAAGTCATTAGCAGAGAAAAAGAAAATAGTTATAAAAGTAGATGCCCCAAAAACTTTTGTAATGGGAGACGAAAAAAGCTTAAAAAAGTTATTTGTAATTTTACTAGATAACGCTATTAAATACACGAATAGTAAATCACCAATTAGTGTCGTGGTTAAAAAAAATGATTTCATTATTAATATTTTAGTTAAGGATGGTGGGATTGGAATTAAAAAAGAGGATATGCCGCATATTTTTGATCGCTTTTATCGGGCCGACCGGTCCAGAACAAAACAAAGAATTGAGGGTTATGGTTTAGGGTTATCAATTGCGAAAAGAATTGTAGCATTGCATAATGGAAGTATCAGGGTTGAAAGCGAAGTTAGAAAAGGAAGTGTATTTACGGTAACACTTCCGAAGATTAAATAATTTTCAGTAAACTCTCAGCCGGTGTCATTAGGATTATAAGATAAATGAATTTTTTAAGAAACGTTTTTATCAGAGTAAAAAATTTGGGAACAATCAAGAAAATCATTCTAGTTATAGTCATTACGGTTGTTCTTCTCCTTATTTATAGAAGCTTAACCACTCCCAAAAACACAACTCAATACCAAACGGCGCAAGTTACAAAAGGAACGCTAGTGGTTTCCTTAACCGAAGCAGGACAAGTGTCGGTGGCTAATAAAGTTAGCATTGTGACACAGGCCTCAGGCATTGTCAGCAATGTTTATGTTAAAAGTGGACAAACGGTTAATGCAGGAGATAAAATTGCCGATGTCACTTTGGATACGGCCGGACAACAGCGCCAGGCCCAAGCATATTCCTCGCTTTTGTCCGCGCAAAATAGTTTACAAAGCGCTAACACCCAACTCTACACGCTGCAAAACCAGGAATTTGTCGCCAACCAAAAGTTCATTAACGACAAAGGAATTACAAATCCAACCGACACCGACAAGCTAGATCCGGTTTACATCGAAGAAAATGCAGCTTGGTTGGCAGCGGAAGCGGCCTACAAGAACCAATCCAATGTTATCGCACAATCTCAAGCAAGTTTAAATAATGCCTCACTTAGTTATCAATTGACATCCGGAACAATTATTGCCCCAACCAGTGGCGTCGTTGGAGATTTAACAATCACCAAAGGCATGCAGATTGGTTCTAGTAATACCACCGCCGGCTCATCGACCAATACCTCTAATCAGGCAATTGCCTCAATTATTACCGGGAATGCAACCACTGTTTCAGTCAGCGTCGCCGAAGTAGACGCGCCACAAATTCAAGTTGGTCAAGCGGCCACAATTACATTCGATGCGCTCCCCAATAAAACTTTTACCGGGAAAGTAATGGGACTAAATACTACCGGAGCGGTTACTTCGGGAGTCACAACTTATCCAACAGTAATTCAGCTGGACGATACTACGGATACAAGTATTTTCCCAAACATGAGCGCTACTGCCAATATTATTACCAAAGTGGACGACAACGTTTTATTAGTTCCTTCGTCAGCTGTACAAACAACAGGTACAACTTCAACAGTTAGAGTTATGAAGAACGGTCAAGTTTCAACGGTAACGGTGCAAACCGGAGATATGTCAGATTCGCAAACCGTAATTACATCCGGACTCTCCGAAGGAGATACGATTGTCACTAGCGCAATTTCCACAGCGACAACAACCTCAACCACCACAACATCGCCGTTTAGTGGCGGACTAAGACTGGGTGGCTTTGGCGGTGGCGGGGGTAGTACAACCAGAGCGGCAGCAGGCGCCACAGGAAGATAATTATGGAACAGATCTCCGTCTCACACGTTAAGAAAATTTATTACACCGGAGATGTTGAGACATTAGCCCTTGACGATATCTCCTTTTCAATTAAAAAAGGTGAATTTGTTGCCATCGTCGGCCCCTCAGGCAGCGGTAAGTCAACGCTTATGCATGTGCTTGGAGCTTTAGATACTCCAACAAGCGGAACTTACATCCTCGACGGGCAAGATGTGAGTAAATTATCTAAAGACCAGTTGGCCGAAATAAGGAATAAAAAAATCGGCTTTGTTTTTCAGGCATTCAATTTATTACCGCGTACAACCGCAGTCAAAAATGTCGCTTTGCCGATGATTTATGCCGGTGTTCCCAAAAATGAAAGAACAAAAAAAGCCGAAAAACTTCTAAAAGAAGTCGGATTAGGAGACCGTATGAATCATACCAGTAACCAGCTTTCCGGTGGACAAATGCAGAGAGTGGCAATTGCCAGAGCTTTATCAATGAATCCGGCCATTATTTTAGCCGACGAGCCAACCGGCAATATCTCTACAGTGCAGGCGGAAGAAATAATGAAGATTTTTCAAGCACTGCAAAAACAAGGACACACGATTGTGATTATTACTCATGAGCCTTCGATTGCAGCCTTTGCCCAAAGGACCATTCACATTAAAGATGGGAAAATAGATAAAGAAACAAAAAACGGAAAGGTTTAGTTTATGGATTTTTTTGAGTTACTCGCATCATCTTTTGAAGCGCTCACCTTGAATAAAATGAGGACTGCCTTGGCAGGATTAGGTATTGTCATTGGTATTGGAGCAGTTATCGCTCTTGTATCTTTAGGGCAAGCGACGCAGCAATCGGTGCAAAATTCAATCCAAGGTTTGGGAGCAAATTTACTGACTATTTCTCCAGGGTCACAAAGAACCGGTGCTGTTCAAGGTGGGTTTGGCAGTAGTCAAACATTAACATTAGATGATGCAAACGCAATTCAATCAGCAAAGTTTGCCTCAGTTAGCAAAGTCTCGCCGGAAGTTAGTAGGCGTAGTCAGGTAACGGCCGGCAGAAACAATACCAACACCTCGATTATCGGCGCAACAGCGAATTATTTGGAAGTTCATAACGTCGCCATAAGTTCAGGGACATTTATCACAGACCAAGATGTTCAAGGCACAAGAAATGTGGCTGTAATCGGGCCGCAGGTCGTTAGTGATCTTTTTGGCGGAGGTGATCCGACCGGCCAGACAATCCGCATTAATAAAATTCCTTTTACAATAATTGGCATAACTGTCTCAAAAGGCGGGACGGGCTTTGCTAATCAAGACGACATTGTTTTTATTCCGATCACCACAGCCCAAAAAACCGTTTTTGGCATTGATTATGTTTCCAGCATCGCCTTATCGGCGGCATCTGCCGATTCAATCACTCAAGCGGAAAACGACGCCGGTTATCTTTTACTGCAAAGACATAAAATTAGCGACCCGACGCAGGCGGATTTTTCGATGTTTTCCCAGTCGGATATTTTGTCTGCGGCGTCTTCTGTCACCGGTACTTTTACAGCTTTGCTGGCGGGTATCGCGGCAATTTCGCTTCTGGTTGGCGGCATCGGCATTATGAATATAATGTTAGTTACGGTGATTGAAAGAACACGGGAAATTGGCCTTCGCAAAGCCTTAGGGGCAAAAGATAATCTGGTTATTGCGCAATTTTTAATCGAGTCAATAATTTTAACCATCGGCGGAGGATTAACAGGTATGGTCTTGGGAATCTTACTATCGTATGGAATTTCGCTTTTAATCAACTTACCTTTTACAATTTCCATCTTTGCCATCTTTTTGGCGATTGGCGTATCGGGAGCAATCGGCATATTATTTGGCTGGTATCCGGCCAAAAAAGCGGCAGACTTAAGTCCAATTGAAGCATTACGTTATGAGTAAAGGAGGTGAAAATATGAATAAAAATATAATGATAGTAGTTGCGGTGATATTAATTGTTGTCGCGGCGGGAGGTGGATTTTTTGGGGGAATGATGTACCAAAAAAATCAAACTCCAACACTTGGAATGATGGGGCGCGGCAATTTTGCCGCCAGATTCAGTGGTCAAGCTGGTCAAAATGCAGCTTTTCGACCGGTCAGGGGACAAGTTTTAAGTATGAGCAATACTACCCTAACGGTTAAGATGTCCGATGGGAGTACGAAAATTGTTGTCCTCTCATCTAGCACCAGCTTTGTTCAATCTACCAAAGCAGCCTTAGCCGACATTAAAACAGGCGATACGGTTAACGTTGTCGGAACAGCCAATTCCGATGGTTCGGTAACCGCTACGGATGTCCAAATAAATCCTCCGGCACAAGGAGGATTTGCCAGGCCAACCGGAGCTGGTCAACAACCAACTCAGTAAGTAAAGGCAGGAATTATAAATTGGCTGGAGAATTTTACTCCAGCCATTCCTGTTTGATTTTAACTCTTAACATTTCTTTATTTTTTTAGTATTATGTTTCTCATGCAAAGAAACTTCGTTCCGTTCCTAATCATAGTAGTTGTAGTCGCTTTTGGTCTTTTGGGAATATTTTTTCTGTCCAATCAAAAGATGGGAAATTCACAAATTAACTTGACGCCGACAATTTATCCTACTCAAACTCCTCAAGTATTAACGCCGGCAGCTGCTATAATAAGTCAATCACCGGCCAGCAATGGTGCAAATATGAATAATGTTATAACTACAGCAGACGGGCTACAAATGCAAGATGAAGTTATAGGTTCCGGTCAGGATGTAAAAAGTGGGGACACGGTCACCGTAAATTACCTCGGAACACTACAAAATGGCACAAAGTTTGACAGCTCATATGATAGAAATCAACCGTTTACAACGCAAATTGGCGTTGGTCAAGTGATTAAGGGTTGGGACGAAGGAATTGTCGGGATGAAAGTCGGCGGGAAGCGAAAATTAACTATTCCGGCAAGTCTTGGGTATGGTGATCAAGCGGCAGGGAGTATCCCACCAAATTCAACTTTAGTTTTTGAAGTAGAACTTCTTGGTGTAAAATAATTAATTATTCTCCGTAGATTTCAATTTATCTTCAAGTTCTGTTTTTGTTAATAATCCTTCTTCAGCCCCAATTTTTTGAATAACGCTAGCCGCATCGAATGCTCCCCAGCGCATTGCTTCTTTAATTGGTTGGCTATTCAAGACAGCCGCCAAAAACCCAGCCGTGTAAGCATCGCCGGCACCGGTTTTTTCCACTACCTCAACTCTGACAATTTCCAAATGATAAAATTTATTATTCTCGTCTTGCGCAAAAGAACCGTTATCGCCGTCGGTGATGACCACATTTTTTGCGCCCAAACTTTTTATCCCGTACAGTAGTTTTTTAATTTGACTCTCATTATTCGTTGTTAATTCCAATTCTTGGCCGTAAAGAAGTTCTTCGGCTTCCTGTTTATTCACGAACAGGTAATCGGTATTTTCTAAAATATTCATAAAGACTTTACCTTTTTTGGCAAGTTGTATCGTTCCCGGATTAAAAGCCAGTTTAACCTCAGTTGTTTTTTTAAACTCTAAAACTTGCTGGTAGGTCGTTTCCCAAACGTTGCCAAGACTGGTCAAATAAATAAATTTAGTTTGTAAGCTAGCGAAATTGAAAAGATGTTCTCTTTGGACATGCTCAGTGAGAAGCGTACGGTCGTCTTTATAATTCAAACCAATTGAAATGGAAGTTTCTTTGTCGGTTTGCGACAAAAAGTCAGTATTCACATCTTCTTTTTTTAACTCTTCAAGGATTTTTTTTGCAAGTTCATCTCTGCCGATTTCCGCGCAAAGTCCAACACTTAAACCAAGCCTGGCCATTCCAACGGAAGTATTGGTAGCATTTCCGCCAATGCCCAAAACATATTTATCGATATAGATTTTTTCACCATAACTTAAGAACAATTTATTTTTTTCTTCATCCAATCCAAAATGGGGATTATCCTCGGGAATTTTTAAAAAAATATCGATTTTGCAATCTCCAACACACAAAATATCCAACATATATTCATTATGCCGTAAACAAGAGTCTTCTTCAACCCGCTATGCTATAATTTGGGTATGAGCGAGCATGGTGTAGGAGGAAGAGTTCCTAGAGAAGTTAGAAGTAAAGGGAATCATCCTGAAAGAGTACATAAACCAACGCAGGGTTTCAATCGAAAATCAGTGGTTCAAGCAGAAGGTCAAATAGGTGCTTTTGAGCCAGTTGTTCAATCCAATACGATTCCTGACGTTGCGGTTACTCCTGCTAGAGTTCCTGAAACTGAAAGAGCGCCTTGGTTTAAAGCAGGAACAAGATATTTTAGACAAATACCCCACACGCGGGTTCAATATGAAACTTGGGGAGCAAGGCTGCCTTTTGATATGCAAGTGCCACTTTCATCGAAATCTATAAAAGATGATCAAACCATAACTCCTAGACATGGTTTTGCAACAGTATATGTATTAGGTGAAGTTACAAGTGTTGATGATAAAGATAAATTTAGATGGGTTGATTTAAACGGAAAAGGTAGAACAGTCGATGATGATAGTCCCGCTGTAATAGATTAATTTATTTTCTTTCTTCCAGTTTTTCGACTTTTTTTAAAATTTCGTTTTGTTGCTCGTTAATTTTGTGTATCTCAGAAACTATGGTATGGATGGCGATAAGTGTCTCATGATCGCTTAGGGCTCTCGCATCGCTTGCTTGTGCCTGCACATTTTGACCAACTATAATTATTGGCAATAATACTAGCTGTAAAAATGCCTGAGAAATCCATGCTACGATAATGATGGGGTCATGAGATATGATAGCAGCAGGAAGCGCTACCAAGGAAATTAAGGCGAATGCGTATGCGCACCACATCGAGCCAACATATTTTGTAATTATCACTGCAACGTGGGTATTAAAGCGACCAAATGGGTTGTCTCCATGAACTTCCCTATGTACGTCCCGATTTAATATTAGTTTTGGTTTGTGGGATTTTGCTCTGCTTACTTGTGTTTCATTTTCCATAACTTAAGCTTAGCATATTGGCAGAAATTTTCAATCAAAATACCTTACTTAAGTAATCTTTCAGTTTTTTGGTGTATAATTAAAATATGAAGATACTCGGAGTTGGCGGAACTTTAAGAAAAGGTTCGTACAGTAAAGCGCTTCTATTAGAAGCGCAAAAATTGGCTCCCGAAGGAATTGTAATCGAACTTACAGATATCGGAAATTTTCCTCTATATAATCCGGATATTGAAATGCCGTCTGTCGTTCAGGATTTCAAAAATAAAGTCAAGGCGGCGGATGCGATTCTGTTTTCAACCGCGGAATATAATTATTCGGTTCCCGGAAGTTTGAAAAACGCGCTTGATTGGGCGTCAAGACCATACGGAGATAATTCTTGGGAAGATAAGCCAGCGGCAATTATGAGCGAATCAGTCGGGATGCTGGGGGGCGTTAAGGCTCAATATCACTTAAGACAAATGATGCTTTTTATCAACATGCATCCGCTAAATAGGCCGGAGGTAGTCGTTGGAAATGTTGCGGAAAAATTTAATGCACAGGGAAACCTTACAGATGAGCATACCAAAGAAAAAATCAAAGAGCTTGTGCAATCTTTAGTCGATTGGACGGAAAGAATTAAAAAATGAGTCTTTTTAAAAACATCTTAAAATTGTTACCGGAGAAAATTGCTTATGCACATTGTGATATTCCTTGCGGAATTTATGATCCTTATGTGGCGCAACGAGCTGCTCACACCATCATTAGAATGACGCAACTTTTAACAGATTTTAACGTTACTGATCAAAAAAAGGCTGTTCATGATATTGCCAGAATGACGCATGTTAAAGAAGAACATGCCAGTATTTTAGAAGAGGAATTGGAGACTTTACGAAACGATTATTTTAAGGAGGAACATTTTAAACAGCATGTTAATTTAAATGATTTATTTACAAATACTTTAAAATCGGCATCTAAAGCTAGACAGGAAATAAACATGGAGGCGGCCCAAGAAGCTCTGTCAGGCGTTCAGGAAATTGCCGAAATATTTTTTAAGACTAAAAACGTCGAGCCAATCAGAGTAAAATCCGTTTATCCGACCGGCGGGGAAATGGTTCTCTATAAATAATGCTTCTTGCGAAATTTAAAGTAATTGGCCACAGCATGGAACCAGCGATTAAAAATGGAGAAACAGTTTTAACCTCAAGCCTTTTCTATTTATTTAAAAATCCTCAGATTGATGATATAGTTGCTTTTAGCGATGCGGGGGAAATTATAATTAAAAGAATTACCGGCATTCATGATGAAAAATATTTTTTAGCCGGCGATAATCAAAAAGATAGTTTGGATAGTCGCAAATTTGGATTAATTTCAAAACAAAAAATTTTAGGGAAAGTAATTTATAAAATATAGTGTTATTAGATCTTATTATTTTATTTATCATTTTGTTTTTGCTCTTGCTGTTGTCAATGGTTTGGCCGCCGGATAGTCCTTGGGCGCCTTGGTGGCGGACGTCACACCAGACCGCCCGGGCAATTTGTCAGCTAGCGAATGTTAAAAAAGGTGATTTAATATACGATTTGGGATCAGGCGACGGCACAGCTTTAATCACGGCGGCTAAAGAGTTTGCAGCATTTGGCGTAGGAATTGAAATCGACCCCATAAGATATTGGATTTCAAAAATCCGCTTACAGAGAAGTGGTTTATCCAAGAGAGTAAAAGTAATTAGAAAAAATTTCTTCACACAAAATATTAAAGATGCCGATGTCGTTTTTGTTTATTTAGTTCCAAAGGCCTTAGAAAAACTTTTGCCGAAGTTTAAAAAGGAATTAAAAAGGGGCACAAGAATTGTTAGCTTTGTTTATGAAATCAATCTTCCTCTAAAGAGCTATGACAAGAAGAATAGAATAAGACTTTACGTTATCTAAGTCTCAAGACAGCCCAGCGAATTTTGTTCAATAGCTTATAAGCTAAGTACATTTTTTTATCAATAACAAAATCATAGCTTCCCACAAATTCAGTTAATTTCCCTCCGTAGCCTTGTTTAAACCGGTGGAATCCATACCACGGATCTTTA
>DATKGX010000045.1:0-2847 GCA_035510555.1 Patescibacteria group bacterium
GGATGATACTGCAGCGCTAATTTTCGGTAAGCTTTTTTTATTTCCGCTTCCGATGCGGTTTTGGAAACTCCTAAAATTTGATAATAATCGTTATTTGCCATAGTTTATTTTACCACTATTTAACCGTTACTGACTTTGCCAAATTTCTCGGTTTATCCGGATCCTTAATCCCTTTTTCCAAAGCCAGATAATAAGCGAGTAATTGCGCTATGACAACTTGTGGAATAATTGTCGCCTCCTGGCAATCCTTGGTTGGTAAATATTCGTCAAATACCGGATTATCTTTCGGGCCGATTCCCAAAATATACGCGCCGCGAGCCTTGACCTCTTGGGCGTTTGAGATAATATCAGCATAAGTTTCATCATTTGGCGCCATAATAATACACGGCGTCCCTTTCTCAATTAATGCGATTACTCCGTGCTTTAATTCTCCGCCGGCAAATCCTTCGGCATGAACATAGCTTGTCTCTTTGAGTTTGAGTGTTGCTTCCAGAGCAGTCGCATAAGATAACCCTCTGCCTAAAACGTAAACATGCTCTTTGTTTCTAAGTTTCCTGCCAACCTTTTTTATTTTGGCAATAAAACCTTCTTTAAGAATTTCCGAAATATTATCGGCGGCCTGAAGTAAAACTTCCTGACCTTTATCCTGTTTTTTGGCATTTGTGTAAGCGGTTAAAAGTAGAACTGCCACCATGGCCGTAAAACTTTTTGTCCCGACCACCGCTTTCTCCACACCCGCATTAAGAAGAATTTTATAATCGGATTGCCTATAAATCGTAGAACCTAAAACATTGGTAATGGCCGCAATCGTTGCCCCTCTTTTTTTCACTTTACTAACCGGCTCGACAACATCGATGGTTTCTCCACTTTGCGAGATGGGAATAACCAAGCTTTTTGCGGTAATATATTCCTCCAGATAATTGAACTCCGATCCGACGACAAAGTTAACATGTTTTTTGGCAATCTTTGAAAAAAGATAAGTTCCGGATAGCGCGGCGTACGAAGCAGATCCACAACCTAGCATAAATGTCCCGAAGGCTTTCGAGATTAACCCCGACAGTTTTTTTGTCGTTTCGTTGTAGTTAATAGCGATGTTTTCTAAGACATGCGGTTGCTCGTAAATTTCCTTTAGTAAAAAATGTTTAAATTTCCCTTTTTGTGCTTCTTCAAATTTCCAATTTAAGTTTTGTATTTTGGGTTTGATTTTTTTACCGTCAGGCAAATGGAGCAATTGTAATTTCTTGCCAAGAATTATCATCTGGTTATCTTCAAGGAAAATGGCTTTACGCGTGCGTTTGACAATTCCTACCGCGTCTGAAGAAATGTAAAATTCCTTTTTGCCAATACCAACAACCAACGGCGAACCGGTTTTAGCGGCAATTATTTCGCCCGATAAAGAATTCATAGCGACAATTGCGTTGAGTCCCTGAATTTTATTGAAAGCGTTTCTGACGGCAGTGGCAAAGCCTTCCTTTTTGAGAAACTCTTCGACCAGGTGGGCAAAAACTTCGGTATCGGTTTCGGAGATAAACTTGTGGCCTTTCTTGTTTAAATCTTTCTTAAGCTCCTGGTAGTTTTCGATGATGCCGTTATGGACAACAGCAATAGTTTTCTGGCAATCCAAGTGAGGGTGAGCATTGGCAACAGTTACTCCACCATGAGTTGCCCAACGGGTATGACCAATACCAATGTTACTTTCTGGAAGAGATATTTTTGCGTTACCGATTTTACCGGTACTTTTTTCGACGGAAATTTGATTTTTGAGTTTTACAGCAACGCCCCAAGAATCATAGCCCCGGTATTCCAACAGTTTTAATCCTTCCAGAATTTCGTCTGCCTGATGTTTGTTTTGAGAAACAAAACCGTATATTCCGCACATAAGATAGCTATTATAGTACAAAAGCGCGTAAAACGCGCTTCAATTTTCAATTCTTAATTTTCAATTTCCAATTAGTTAACCACTTCGCCCTCAACCGGCTCGTCTGTTTTTGTTTCTTCCGGTTTTGCTTCTCCGTTAGCCTCTGATGCTTGACCTTCTGTGGGTTGTTCGCCCGTTGGCTGTTGGTACATATTTGCACCGATTTTCTGGAGTGATTCGGAAAGTTCTTTGGTTTTTACTTCCAAATCTTCCTTTAAACCGGAATCAAGAACGCCTTTGAGTGCGGAAATTTTCTCTTCCACTTCTTTTTTAACATCTTCCGAGACTTTATCCCCAGCATCTTTAAGTGATTTCTCGGCGGTGAAAATTAATGAATCGGCTTGATTTCTGGCTTCCACTTTTTCTTTCTTTTCGGCATCTTCAGTGGCATGCGCTTCCGCTTCTTTAGTCATTCGCTCGACTTCTTCTTTGGTCAATCCCGTTGAACCGGTAATCTTAATGCTTTGCTCTTTGCCGGTAGCTTTATCAACCGCTTTAACATTTAAAATTCCGTTGGCGTCAATATCAAAAGTGACTTCGATTTGTGGGACACCACGAGGCGCCGGCGGAATTCCGTCCAGCACAAATCTGCCTAAAGATTTATTGTCCGCGGCCATTGGTCTTTCGCCTTGAAGAACATTAATTTCGACTTGAGTTTGATTATCGGCTGCTGTTGAAAAGACTTGTGATTTGCTCGTTGGGATTGTTGAATTTTTAGAAATTAACGGAGTTGATACGCTGCCTAAAGTTTCCAATCCCAAAGTTAACGGCGTCACATCCAACAGCAAAACGTCTTTAACTTCTCCGCCCAAAACTCCACCCTGAATAGCTGCACCGACTGCGACGACTTCGTCCGGATTAACCGATTTGTTTGCTTCTTTGCCGAAGAATTTCGTAACGACTTCAACCACTTTTGGCATTCTGGTCAT
>DATKGX010000046.1:0-6248 GCA_035510555.1 Patescibacteria group bacterium
TGTTTGAGATTTTCTTTAAATATAAAATTGCCAAAACCAATCCCAAAATTGTAGTCTCACAAAATTCCGCTGATCCGCTTGATTCATTTTCCTTAGAGTTGTTGGGAATTTTGGAGACGCAAACAACTCTTTCACAAATCATCAAGAAATTAATCGAAGTTCCACAAACCCAATTCATAATTGCAAAAGCCGATTTAAAAACCGAGGAAATTGTTCTGATTGATGGCGACAAGCAAATGCTCGTTCAAACCGCATTCAATCTTGCCAAAGAAATGAAAGGAAAATACGTCACAACCATGGATTTTTTCACCGCCTATTTATTATCAATTGAGCCGTCAGCAAAGATCTTGTTCAACCATAAACTAACAGTTGAAGACCTCAAAAATATTTTAGTTTGGGCAAAGCAGGTTTATCAGACGGAGGAATCTTCGAAGCAAACTATTATCAATTTCGCCGGAGAGGGTATTGCCGAAGAATGGGTTTATGGTTGGACTTTGGAAACCAAAAAATACATGCTCGATTTAAGTCACGAATTTTTAAGCGGCAGAGTTGAACCGGTGAAAAGAGCTAATGAGTATCAGCAATTGAGGGAAGCGCTTTACAAAGGCGACAGCGTAATTTTGGTTGGAGACGCAGGTAGCGGCAAAGAATCGACGGTTAAAGAATTGGCGATTGAAAGTTTCATGGGAAGGTTAAAAGATAATCTTTATCATCAGAAAATTTTCCAATTGATGGTTGATGCGTTTATGGCAGGAGCAGGAAATCAGGGTGAAATTGAGCTAAGAATAAATGCTTTAATAGCGGAAATTGCCCACTCGGGAGACGTAATCATCTATATTCCGGAGTTTCAAAATACCCTGGGCAGTTCAACTTTTCACTTGGATATTTCCGGAGCTTTAATTCCGTATCTGCAGAAAAAAGAAATCCGGATTATTGCTTCGGTTACGCCGGGTGCTTATAAAACTTTTCTTGAGCCGATGCGCACACTTCTGGATAACTTCACCGTCATCAATTTTTCCGAAGCCTCAAAAGAAGAGATTTTACAAATGTTATTTAAGAAAGCGGCAACGATAGAAGCAAAAGACAATGTTGGCATAACTTATAAAGCGGTATTGGCGGCGCGTAATTTTGCCGATCGTTACGCCAGGGAAAAAGTTTTGCCGGGATCAGCGGTTACTCTTTTGGAAGATACAGCTAATGCGGATAAAGTGTCCGGTAACCGCATCGTTGAAGAACAAGATGTTGTAACGCAAATTGAAAGGAAAATCAAAGTGCCCGTTGGAGAACCAAAAATGGCAGAAAAAACGCTCCTCCTTAATTTGGAAAATGAAATTCATAAAAGAGTAGTCGATCAGCAAGAAGCGGTGTTTGCGATTTCCGAAGCGATTCGAAGACTTAGAACCGGACTTAACGTCGCCGAGAAGCCGATTTCATTCTTATTTTTAGGTCCAACCGGTGTGGGAAAAACCGAAACTGCCAAAGCTTTGGCAGGAGTTTATTTTGGAGACAGCGCAAGATTAATCCGTTTAGACATGAGTGAGTTTGTCGGCGAGGAGGGAATAAAAAAACTTTTGGGTTCCGCTCCGGGAGAGGGAAGCGAAAAAGGAGAATTGGAAATGGTTTATGACAACCCCAATTCGCTAATTCTCTTAGATGAGTTTGAAAAAGCCGACCAAACAATCCTCAATCTATTTTTGCAAGTATTAGATGATGGCAGACTGACTGATGATAAAGGTAAAACCGTTTCTTTTGCCAATTGCATTATTATTGCAACGAGTAACGCCGCCTCGGAATTCATTAGAGAAGAAGTTGCCAAAGGCACTCAAGTTAACAAACAATTTCAGCAAGACCTCGTCAATTATTTGGAGACAAAAGGAATTTTCAAACCGGAACTTTTAAACCGTTTCGACGACATTATTACTTTTAAACCCTTGGGACAAGCGGAAATAATCCAGATAGTAAAATTAATGCTCATTGGCGTTGCCAAAGAACTGGCCACCAAAGATATCACAATTTATTTTGACGAAAAAATTATTGCCAAGATTGTCAACGAGGGGTTTGACAAAGACTTTGGTGCAAGACCGCTGCGCCGGTTTATTCAGAATAAAATCGAAGATATAATTGCCCAAGAAATTCTCAAAGACCAAATAAAACGCGGCGACAAAATTCAGGTTTCCGTGGATTCCACAGGCAATATTTCTTTGAGTAAAGTTTAGTTGTATTTTTTCGGGGTCCTGTCATTGGTCGGTAACTGCGCTTTTCAGTGACGCTCACCAGCTCTTTGCGTCTTTTTCCGCAAAAGACGCCCAAAACTCTCGTCCTGCCTCGCTTCCAGCTTTCAAGACTTCGTTCATTTGTCGGGTAATTTCACCCCTTCCTCGACAAGTTTGCGAGGAATTCCCCTGACGCATTCGCGAAGTCTTTCACGCAGTCTGCAGCGGACGGACGAATTTACAGCGAAAATTTTGTAAGCTCACTCAAGTTTTCATGCATTTAGTGTACGAACCGGCAAGTTATTAGGATATTATGCAAATTGAACTTTAATCAACGGTTGAAGGCGAGCTCAAATAATGGTATACTAGAGCACATTATGCCGGCGATACAGAGAAGTGAATTCGCGCTTGCCCTAAATCAGGTCTCAAACGAAAGAGGCCTTGATCCGGCTATTGTTTTGGATACTGTCAAAAACGCTATTTTAGCTGCTTACCGAAAAGATCATCCTGGAACGGAAATCGAAGAATACACCGCAACGCTTGATGCCAATACCGGAGAAGCAAAAATTTTCCTCGACAAAAAGGACGTAACACCTCCGGGTTTTGGCAGAATTGCCGCCCAAACCGCCAAGCAGGTCATTTTGCAAAAAATCAGAGAAAAAGAAAAAGAAGCGGTAATCTCTGACTTTAGGTTAAAAATCGGGACCATTGTTAACGGTATGGTTTTAAGATTTGCCGGACCAAATGTCATCATTGATATCGGCAAAGCTGAAGCGCTTATGCCGCCGGAAGAACAAATTCCAAACGAGAAATATCATCTTAACCAAAGATTAGTAGTTTATGTTTTGGAAATCAAAGAGGGATTAAAAGGTGAAGAAGTGGTAGTTTCCAGGGCCAACAATGGACTGCTAGAAGGTTTGTTCAAGCGGGAAGTACCGGAAGTTGCGCAGGGCGCGGTAGAAATTAAGGCAATTGAAAGAGAACCGGGAAATAGAAGCAAAATTGCAGTGGCTTCAAACCAGTCGGGAATTGATCCGGTTGGCAGCTGCGTCGGACAAAAAGGCGTTCGGGTACAAGCTATAATTCAAGAGTTCAATGGGATTGAAAAAATCGACATTATCCAATGGCAGGAGGACCCAAAGAATTATGTGACCCAGGCGTTGTCTCCGGCCAAAGAACTGCAAGTTGAAATTGACGAAAAAGAAAAAACCGCCAAAGTTTTTGTGGCACCGGAAGAACTCTCACTGGCAATTGGTAGAGACGGACAAAATGTGCGGTTGGCTTCGAAATTAACCGGATACAGAATTGAAATTGAAGGAAAAGATGAACTTTCCAAACTTCCGCCGGAAGAAGTTCAAAAAGAAAAAATAGAACCGGCAGAAAAAATTCAGGAAGAAAAAATAGAACCAGTTGTAGCCGAAGAAGCTGCGCCTGTTGTGGAAGAAGTTAAATCAGAGGAATCAGGAGCCAGTCATTTGCCCATTTCGGACGACGCTCAGCCCGTTGAAGCTAAAACTGAAACTGCGGAGCCGGCTTCGCTAAACGATAGTGCGGCGCCAATAGTAGAAGAAAAGCAAAAGGTAAGTGTAGAGCCGACTATCGATTCGTCCGAGAATAGCCAAACGCCTGCCTCCTCCCAAGAAGAGCCAGCTAAAGAAGAAGTTAAAACAGAAAAGACCGACAAGACAAGCTAATATGAGAGTGAATATTTTTTCTAAAAATATCAACTTGTCGAAAAATTTATTTAATTTATGGATATTAAAAATGACAAAAATGCTACAGACGAATTCTACCCGCCGGTAGTAGCGGTTTTGGGACACGTTGACCACGGGAAAACCACTCTTTTAGACGCCATCCGAAAAACCAATGTTGCCGCGGGAGAGCACGGCGGAATTACGCAAAAAATCGGCGCCTCGGAAATCGAAGTTCTTCACGACGGCAAGCTACGCAAAATTACTTTTATTGATACTCCCGGTCATGAGGCTTTTTCGCAAATGCGGGGACGCGGCGCGCAGGCGGCTGACATAGGATTATTAATAGTTTCCAGTGTTGACGGAGTAATGCCGCAAACCAAAGAGAGTATTCAGCTTTTAAAAAACTCAAAAATTCCTTACATCGCGGTTCTAACACGCTCCGACGATCCGAGTAAGCAAGTTGAAAAAACCAAACAGCAGCTTTTGAAAGAAGAAGTTCTTCTTGAAGGTTACGGCGGCGATGTGCCGGTAATTGAAGTTTCAGGAAAGACGAGCGACCACGTTAAAGAACTGTTGGATTTAATTCTGCTGGTTTATGAAATGAAAAAAGAAGCCAATTTTTATCCCTTTAAAAAAGAAGGTGCGCTGATGGGAATTGTAATTGAGTCAAAACTGGATAAAAACGCCGGACCAAGAGCCACAGTCGTTGTCAAAAACGGGGTTTTAAAAGTCAAAAGCGAAATTTTTGCAGGAGATATTAGAGCGAAAGTAAGAGGCTTAATTTCCGATACCGGTAAAAATTTACAGTCAGTCAGCGTCGGTGAAGCAGTCGAAGTGCTAGGTTTTGAAAAAGTCCCCAGCGTTGGCAGCGTAGTGACGGATACGCCCAAAGTGGCGGAGACTTTTGCCTACAAAGAAGAAGCGCCGGTTAATAAATTGCCCGAGTCGCCGTTTGAAGTCGAGAATCAAAATGTTCTTTCAATTGTGCTTTGCGCCGATTCGGCCGGATCTTTGGAAGCAATTATGAATGCGGTTCCAAAAGGTAACTTACAGTTTGTGGTGCAAAAAACCGGCGACATTGACGTCTCGGATGTTTTATTTGCTAAATCGACCAGTTCAATTGTTTTAGGCTTCAACATTAAAATTAAACCGGAAATTGCCAAGTTGGCCAAGACCGAAAAAGTTTTAGTCAAGAATTATACAATCATCTACGAAATGATTGACGAAGTCAGCGATTTTGTCCAAGGCAAATTGGAGTCTTTACAGGAAGAAATTTTGGGAATTGCCAAAATTCTAGCCAGTTTCCCTTACGAAAAAACTAAAGTCATGGGGATTAAAGTAACGGAAGGAAGAATTGCCAAGGGAGATAAAATCAGATTAATGCAGGGTGACCAAGTTTTGGGAGAAACCCGGGTTTCAAGCGCCAGACAAGGTAAAGAGCAAACCTCAAAAATTGAGTCCGGACAAGAAGGCGGAATTGTTGTTTCGCCCTTTCTTGACTTCGAAGTAGGGGATGTGCTAATATCCCATAGCTAATAAGGTTTTTATGGATAATTTAACCTTCAATAAGATAAAAGAAGCCCTGTCCAAATACACGAATGTTAGTATTGCTGTGCCGATTGATCCGACGGTTGACGAAATGGGCGCGGCGCTTGGGCTTTATCTGTCGCTAAAAGACATGGGCAAAGCGATGAGTATTGCTACCCCAAATACTCCTTTGGTTGAAGTTTCCGCACTAGTTGGCATTGATGAAGTCAGAACCACCTTAGGTGAAGCATCGGGCGATTTAGTTGTTTCTTTTCCGTACCGGGAAGGTGAAATTGAAAAAGTTTCTTACACCAGAGACGATAATTATTTAAACATCGTGGTTAAAGCCGGAGAAAAAGGACTTAATTTTGTTCAAGAAGATGTCAAATTCTCGCGGGGTTCAAAAGCGCCGGAGCTTTTATTCATCGTTGGCGCGGCCAGAGTTTCGGATCTTGGGAAATTATTTGATCCGGCAATTTTAAAAGATACAGTAGTTGTGAATATTGACAATAAACCGGATAACCAAGGTTACGGCGACATTATTATGGTTTCCAATAAATTTTCTTCAATCTCCGAAGCGGTCACCAATTTAATTTTATCAATCGGCACAAAAATGGATTTGGATATTGCCGAAAACTTAATGTTGGGAATTGCTACCGCCACTAATAACTTTCAGGACCAAAGAACCAGTTCTTTAGCTTTCGAAATGGCGGGAGTTTTAATGAGAAACGGGGCGCTTCGGCCGACTCCAAACCAACCGAAGAGAAATATGCCGCTGGATTTTTCAGAAGACCAATTTTCAGCGCCAGAACCT
>DATKGX010000047.1:0-46628 GCA_035510555.1 Patescibacteria group bacterium
GCGCTCTACCAACTGAGCTAATCCCCGGTGCCGCGGGAGAGAGTCGAACTCTCACGCCCGATTAAAGGCAAAGGCTCTTAAGGCCCTCGTGTATACCATTTCACCACCGCGGCGCGTATAGACTCGACCACGATTGAACGTAGACAGCGGTCGAGACTAACGTATTACAATTTTACCTTAAGAGGCTAATTTAATCAACCATGTTGCTCTTGACAAAAAAAGGAAAAGTGACAATTTGTGAAGTTCCTAAGGTTGCAGTTTGGGCCTTTAATAAAATAGAACCTCCTCCGCCTCCACCACCGCAAGCATTTGCGTATTCAAATCCATCAACTGTTTCCCTGGGAACCGTTTCTAATTTTGCAGCTTTTGCTGCTGCAGCTATTAGCGATACCGGCGCTGCATCCGTTATTACTGGGGATGTCGGATTGACTCCCGGTGGTGGTTCTTCTATTACTGTATTAACTTGTGGTGAAATAACGGGGAAAATATACGAAACCGATAGCGGATACGCAGGTGGTGGTGGCTGTGTTGTCCCTAGCTCCAGCGCCCTTCTGACTACAGCCAGAAATGATTTGAATACGGCATATAATGATGCTGCCGGACGAACCCCAAATATCACGCTCAATGCTGGCGATAATCAGCTTGGTGGCCAAACTTTAACACCTGGAGTTTATGCCGTCGCTGCAGCTTCAACTGCTAACATCATTGGCACCCTGACGCTTGATGGTGGTGGAGACTCAAACGCTGTCTTCATCTTTCAAATGCCTTCTACTCTTGTTACGGCATCCTCCAGCAAAGTCGTTCTTACCAATGGCGCTCAAGCCTGTAATGTTTTTTGGCAAGTCGGCAGCTCTGTTACGCTTAACTCAAGTTCGACTTTTGTAGGAAATGTCTTGGCTAACGCAACAATTGTAGATAGTGGCAGCTCAACTGTTAACGGAAGACTTTTGGCAGGAGCAATTACTGGTAGTGGCGCGCTTACATTGGAGCATACTACTATTACAAAATCGACGTGCGCTAGCACTAGCTCAACCTCGTCCTCTACGTCTTCTTCTACGGGCGGAGCAGGGGCACCTTGCATAGCGCCTTTAATTACAACCGTACCGATTATAATAGAATCAAAAAGGATTAGTCCTACAAGTATCTCTGTGAGTTGGGGTCCCTATGCTGGCATAGATACGTTTAATGTTCGCTATGGTCTGATAAACGGAACTTGGCTATACAATACTAACGTCACAGGATTCTCAACCACCATCAATGCCCTCCCTCCAAACCAACCTATCTGGATTGAGGTTGCAGCCACAAACAGTTGCTCGATAGGAACTTATGGGGTATCAAAGCTAGTCGGAGAACCGAGTTTACCAAATACTGGACTTGCTCCCCGCCAGAATAATATTCCATGGTACATACCAGCCGGTATCGGCGTTACGCTTTTAACACTTCTTGTTCTAATCCAAAGAAAATATAGATTTTTCGTCTAAGCTTTGAAAACTAACGTTGGACGTCCACTATTAATAATAGTCTTTGCAGTATTTTCTTTATTATTCCTATCGCTTCTTTTTTATTTTATCCAAATTACAAACGGAAACACAGTATTCGAAAGCTCAACATATCAAAGTCAACCAGTAAATAAAATAGTTTCCATAGGATTGCCGATACGTCTGATGATACCTGCAGTCAATGTTAATGCCGCCATTCAAAATCTAGGTGTAACAGCTAAGGGAGCTATGAAAGTTCCAAGCAATACCACCGATGTTGGATGGTTTGAGCTTGGACCGCGGCCCGGAGAGAAAGGCAGCGCTGTAATTGCCGGACACTTCAATAATGAGAATGGTGGAGCAGGGGTGTTTATTAATTTATATAAACTAAGAAAGGACGACAAATTATACATCGAAGACGATAAAGGAACATCTATCGCGTTCGTGGTTCGGGAAAGTCGTATTTATAATCCCGGATATGCAGATGAGGTCTTTGGTGGGACTGACAGCGCTCATCTCAACCTCATCACTTGCGATGGCGTGTGGGATGGAACTAAAAAAAGCTTTAGCAAACGTCTGGTCGTATTTACCGATAAATTAACGTTTACCCGTGGTGCGGGGGAGTAATGCCTAAAGATCTTAAGGAATAATCCAAAAGTTCAATCATTTCGCCACGCCGATCGTCACTACCTAAGACCACTCCGACAATCTTGTGTCCACCGTAATCAAGATAAGTCACTAAACAAAGTCCGGCTTCCGGCGTATAACCATCTTTTACGCCTTTGACGCCCGGATAGCTGGTTAATAAATTGGTTTCATTTTCCAGATAAAAGGCTTTGTGTGTAGGGGTTTGGGGAATATTATAATCAAAAGTGGAAACGACTTGATCAAACAAAGGGAAATTAGTCAGCGCGTACTCTGTCATCACCACTACGTCATACGCAGTTGTATATTGTTTACCATCCCCTTCGAGTCCGGTCGGATTAGTAAAACTAGTGTCCGACAAACCCAAAGCTTTTACCTTATTATTCATCGCGTTAACGAAAGCTGCTCTTCCGCCGGGAAAATTATTAGCTAAAACTTCGGCCGCGTCATTACCACTATGCAACATCATCCCGTATAAAAGTTCTGATAATAAAAGTTTTTCGCCTGCATCCAAACCCATTGAATCTTCGCCAACTAAATCGTCTTTACTTACAACATAAGTGTCGTCCTTCTTTTTGTTTTCCAAAGCGACAATCGCCGTCATGATTTTAGTTAAAGAGGCCATTGGTAATTTCTCGGTTGGGTTTTTTGAATAGAGCACTTCTTTAGTTGTAATATCGAAAATTAAAGCAGATTGAGCGCTAATTTCCGGCGTTTTTAAATTGGCCGAAAGTTTATTTTTTAGAGATGGCAACCATAAATTGAGCGTTGAAACTTCTTTATTAAAGAGAATGGTTAAGAAATCCGGAACAGGGGATACAACCGAAGATTTATTATTTAAAACTCTCGAGTAAATATTATTTCCCAAAAACCCTATCAAAATTAGAACGGCCGCAAATATTAGAAAAACGACAATTTTGCGCATAAAGATTAATTCTACACGATTTTTAATCTTTATTGAAGCCTGAGACGTATTTTGCTATCATATGAGCTGTACCCTTAATCCAAAATCTTAAAGGGCATAAGGAGGTGACACTTATGGCAGACAAAGATTTAGTAGGAAAAGTCATTCATTACTACGACAAAATTGGCGTCGCGGTCGTTAAGCTTGATAAAGCTTTAAAAGTTGGGAACAAAGTAAAGTTTGTTCACGGCGAAAACGAATTCGAGCAAGTTCTTGAATCAATGCAGCTTGAACACGCACAGGTTGATGCAGGCAAAAAAGGGCAAGAAATTGCGGTCAAAGTTGATAAAGAAACGAAAACAGGAACAGAAGTTCACCTAGTATAGGTTTAATCATCATTGCGGGATCGTATAATGGTAGTACAGCGGACTTTGGATCCGTTTATCATGGTTCGAATCCATGTCCCGCAGCAGAATGCAGCTATGTCAACATAGACCGAGATCCCTATATTTTTCGTATTTTATTAAAACAGCTCAGCTTGTTCTTTAATTCCCGCTTTCAAAGAGCTATAATTTGAAGTAAATATAATAAATACATGGCAAAAAAAGATTTTCAAAACTGGTCAAAAGATAAATTACTCCACGAGTACAAGGAACTTTTGAAGCGTAAAAGATTCGGTATAGTTTGGGAAGATAAATCGGAAGAAATAGCAGAAATGTGCAAAACACAATTACCTGTTCTTAAAGAAATAAAAGATAAGGAATTATTAAATGACCCGAATGATCCCACAAATATTATTATTGAAGGCGATAATTATCACTCGTTATCAGTCTTAAACTATACTCATCAAAAATCGATTGATGTTATCTATATTGATCCCCCATACAATACTGGAAATAAAAGTTGGAAATACAATAATCATTACGTAGAAAAAGAAGATCGCTATAAACACAGTAAGTGGCTGTCGTTTATGTCAAAACGTCTGCGGCTTGCAAGAAAATTATTAACTGAAAAAGGAATAATTATCGTTTCAATTGATGATTATGAACATCATACGCTCAGGGCCTTAATGGATGAATTGTATGGTGAGCAAAATCGTTTAGGTACACTTGTAGCTATTCATAACCCCGGAGGAAGACAAGATGATGAGTTTTTTGCTACGGCACATGAGTACATGCTCGTATATGCAAAGAATGTAAATTTTGCAAAAGTTGGAAGACTAGATATTTCAGATAGAAAACTAGCTGAATATAAATACGAAGACGAATACGGTAAATACAAATTGCGAGAATATCGGCGTAGTGGTGCACACTCAATGCCTGAAGATAGACCAAATTTGTGGTATCCAATTTACATAAATCCTAAACAATTAGACATAACAACAACAAAAAAGAAAGGATATATTGAAATAGTACCCATTGATGTATCTGGGACAAAAAGAGTATGGAGATGGAATCCAAGTACTTTGGAAACAAAAAAGAAAAAATATATAGAGATTAAGAAAAATGGAGAACGTTTCAATATTTTTGTAAAGGAGCGCTTAGATGATAATGAAGGACAAAAATCCAAAACATTATGGAATGAGTCTTATTATAGCTCTGCTGTAGGCACAGCGGAGTTAAAAGACATATTAAGCGACACATTTGGGAATAGAAAAATATTTGAATATCCAAAATCTAAATTTTTAATAAAAGACATTCTAGAAATTACTGCAGGTTCGCAATCAGTAATACTTGATTTCTTTGCAGGCTCTGGTACTACTGGACAAGCTGTTTTAGAACTTAACAAAAAAGATGGAGGGAAACGAAAATTTATATTATGTACCGATAACGAAGACAATAACGGAACCGGGACAAAAATTGCCCGCGACATTTGTTATCCAAGAATTAAAAATGTAATGAGCGGGTATACTACAAACAAAAAAAAAGTTGAGGGGCTTGGTGGAAACTTACGCTATTACTCAACTTTACTTGTGGATAATGTAAAAACGGATAACGATAAAAGGATTTTTACTTCAAGAAGCACAGAAATGCTTTGCCTAGCTGAAGCCACCTTTGACGTAGTAATAGAAAAGAAGGATTTGTTTGCTATTTACGAAAATGAAAACCAAATGATTGGAATAATCTACGATGAAGATGCAATTGCAGATTTCAAAAATGAAGCAAGCAAGCATAAAAAATCTTTTATTGTTTATGTGTTTAGTTATGATCATACATATAACGAAGAGGACTTTGAGGATATGAACAATTTAAAGACTGTAAAACCGATACCGGAAGTAATCTTAAATGTCTATCGCAAAATCTATAAAGATCTTTACAAGCCAAGAAACCTATGAAAGATTTAAAATATCAAAAAAAATATATAAACGAACTAGTTACAATTTCAAATGTTTATGTTCAAGATGAGGACCCAAAACTTATTGTATTTCAAGCTCCTACAGGATCGGGGAAAACAATAATGCTGGCAGAAGCTATGTCTCGAATGGTTAAAGATTTAAGTGGACAAAAGGAATTGGCATTTGTTTGGATTTCAGTGAATGCTTTGCATGAACAAAGTAAGGATAAATTAGAAAAACATTTTGAAAACGAAAGATTGCTTGAATGTATCAATATTGGTGAGATTCAAAATAATCAGATAGAACAAAATCAAATTGTTTTTGTAAATTGGGACTCTTTGAATAAAGAGGGTATTTCGCTTTTTATGTCTGATAATGAAAAAGACTGGAATTTAAGCAAGGTAATGGAGAATACTAGAGATTCGGAGCGAGACATAGTTTTAATAATTGACGAAAGTCATCGTACGGCAAAAACGAGTAAATCACAAGAAATCGTTAGTATGATTGGACCAAAGCTGACGATTGAAGTTTCCGCTACTCCAAAAGAAGGTGTTACCAATGATCATAAGATTACAGTTAAGTTGAGCGAGGTTGTTGCTGAAGGAATGATTAAAGAAGGAATTCAAATAAATCCTGGTCTTGGTCATGTACAAACAAATGAAGATATTGTTCACGAGGCCCTAAAGAAGAGAAAAGAATTGAAACGACTTTATGAAGAAGTGGGAACTAAAATAAATCCTTTGCTTTTAATCCAGATACCTAAGCGGAGGAAATCTGACGTACGAGAGCCCGAAGATAAAATTATTGAGATATTGAATAAAGATGGTATCACGATTGAAAACGGAAAACTCGCACTTTGGCTTGCTGAAAAAGATAAAAAGAAAAATCTGGATTATATCGACAGTCCCGACAGCCAAGTCGATGTTTTAGTGTTCAAGGAGGCAATTGCACAAGGTTGGGATTGTCCGCGCGCAACCATCTTATTACTTCAACGAGAATGGAACGCTGAAAATTATGTTTTCAATATTCAAACATTGGGGCGTATCATGCGTATGCCGGAGCAAAAGCATTATGAGAATTATCCAGCATTAAATTTAGGTTATGTTTATACAGCCTCTGATAACTTTGAAATTGTTGAAGACTTAGCGAAGGATTATGTTAGTAAGGACCAGATGGTTCGAGACAATACAATTTATCAAGATATTTATTTATCTAGTGAACACGTAAGAAGAAAACGAGAATTATTTAGATTATCTAGTGAATTTAAAGACTGCTTATTTCAAGCTGCAGATGAGTTAAAATTCAATGAAAAAAAAATAAATATTGGTAAAATTATTTTCAAAAAAGACATAGGTTTTGAAGGACAAATTAATGAAATAGATAAAAAGCAAGCTGTAGATTTTCAAAAAAAAGGAATAATTGTAAGAGACAGAGAGGAAGTATGTGCAGAATACACTGAATTTATAAGATCTCTTACGTATCCGTTTACTGGTGGTGGTCGTCCTACTGAAATTATTAAATCTAGTTTGCGTTCTTTTTTCAAAAAAACTTTCGGAATTGATAATGAAGACGAAATAGCCGCTATTGTTTTAAATCCAATCAATAAGGATGAATTTATAGAACTTATTGAAATCTCGAAAGGTAAATATAAATCGTTACCAGAAAAGGCAGACGAGATTATTTTAAACAATAATTGGCAGATACCAGAGATGGTTAGTGTTTTTGAAAACTTTGATGAAATTAAAACAATCAAAAAATCAGTTCTTAAGCCTTATTTCGTAAAGCGAGACAAGAATGAAAAACAGCAGTGGTCCAAACCGGAAAAAACTTTCATTGATAGCCTAGAAAAAACCGATAATGATGTCTTGTGGTGGTTCAAAAATGGTGCGACAGAAAGCAAATATTTTGGGATTGCATATAAGAAAAACGAAAATAGTCATGATAGTTATTATTCTTTTTATCCGGATTTCGTGATAAAAACAAAAAAAGAAACCCTCGTAGTTGAAATAAAAGATGATAGAGATTTTAAGAATGAAAATCTTTATAAGTTAAATGCGGGTCGAGAATATCAAAAAAAATATCATGGGAAAGAAGATTTCTATTTCTTTATCATTTCCCCTTCAGATTATTATAAGTTTTTTATTGCACTAAAAAATCAAAATTTTAATAATTTTAAATCTCAATTTGAAGAAAATTTAATCAGATATACGCAAAGCCGAAAGATAGTCTCCGAAAAACAGACAGAAAAATCAAAGGAAGACCAAGAGCTACTGGATCTTTATGAGGAGGAGCTTACGAAAGCTATCAAGAATATGAATGATAAAAAACTAGAAAACGAAATATTAAAACTTGATTTAAAAAATGCAGAGTTAACAGTAAATAGCTTGAAAGAAGCATTAACCTACTTACCTCAACAAGCCTCCAAAGGAGAAGATCAAAGCGTTAAGATTTCAACACCTTTTAATATCTGCGTTTTAGGCGAGGTAGCAGATGAGGATTCAATTTACGGAAAACTAAGAGAATATTTTGCAAAGTATAGTATAAAAACTACGGATTGGGATATTGATTTTTACAACAATGCTAAACTCAGGAATAGCGATATTTTAAATGGATTAAAAAAGGGACAATCAAAGTTTAACTTAATTATTACAGGGCAAATTTTCCATCATTCAGGCGAGGGTAATAAAAGCGCAAATCTTCTTACAGAATTAAAGAAAGATAAATACATAGATCATATTGTTGGCTGTTCTCCGAAGGAATTATTGACAGTTAATGATCTTCTTGAAAAACTAGACCAATATTTAAACGAAAATTAATTTGACTTTACTGTCTCTACTTGTCCGGCCTTGAGGACTAAGAAAAGCTTGAGGCCTCGGACCAATTCTGATTTTTCTTCATTACTTCCTTCTCTTAAAACACATTTTGCATATCCCTTAATTCCTTGTGTAGTTTCACATATCTCAATATCTTCTTGTCTTAAAATGCCGTTTATCACACTTTGATATTTAATTAGCGAACCTTGTAGCTTTTCCGTTAAATTAATATCTTGATCTTCAAAACTATCGATTAATTTTATTAATTGTTTTATTAGAGACTCTTCATTTACGTATGGTTCTCTGCAATCTAAATCTACGTATCTTGAGCAATGATAATAAATGTGATGAACTGGGGGTTGGGATTTTCTTTTTCTCCATTTTTCTTCTCCTATTACACTTGCTCCGCAGTTTCCACATTTCATAAGTTCTTTAAATGCAAATCCTTTTGCTCCCCATTTAGATTTTCTCGGAGCAACAAGTTGTTTTTGAACTTTATCAAATGTTTCTTTAGTAATTAGAGGTTCATGTTTACCTTTATACCAAATACCGTTTCCTTGCGGGTATTCAAATTCCCCGTAATAAAAAGGGTTCTTTAGCATTCTGTATATTTCACTTAAAGCAATTCCTTTGTTTCCAGTTTTTGTTTCAAAGCCCATTTTATCAAACCATTTCTTAAGAGTTCTTCCACTATCTCCGTTAACTGCAACTTTATCAAACATCTCTTTTATAAGAGGAGCTCTTTCCGGATCAATAATAATATCTTTTACTCCGTTGAAGGCTCTATTGTAGTATCCAGTGGGAGGCATTCCTGGTCTCCATCCCATTTCACATTTTGCTCTTATTCCTCTTTTTACATTAATTCCTTTTTGATCATTTTCTAGTTTTGCTTGAGAGCAGAGGATCATTAGTAAAAACTTTTCATTTGGGTTATTAGAAAAGTTTTGAGAAAACGTTCTGATATTGCTAAGTTTTTCTAAGTCCATTAAATCAACTAGCATTCCTAGATCTCCTGCGTTTCTACTTAACCTATCTGGTGCCCATGTAAGAATTCCATTGAATTCTCCCTCTGCTACGTCCCTTAGAAGCTCTTTAAATACTGGTCTTTGTCCGGACATCTTTGCTGAGTGGCTTTCTTTCCTTATTTCTTTAATAATAAGACCTTCTTTTACAGCCAAATCGCTCATTTCTTTAATCTGAGAATCTATGGACATTGCTTGTCTTTCGTCGTCTTCGGAGGACTTACGAGCATACAAGCAATATAGGACGTTTTCGTTGTTTTGGATACTATTTATACTCGGCATATTTATAGGTCAACAGTACCGCAGAAAAGAGGAGAAGTCTAGCAGTAAAATGCTATGGGAAAATTATGTAGTTTATATGCCTAATAATTGCTTTTTTTTCTTCTCAAATTCATCCTCTGTGATTATTTTTTTCTTTCTTAACTCAGCTAGTTTTTCTAAATCATCTAGATTATTATTTGATTGTTGCTGTGTATTATTTGTTGCTAGTGCTTGTTGAACTGCTTGAATAAATTCTTTTTTATTTTTAGGATAAAGATCTACCTTACCCCCGCTATTTAAAATTACTTTAACCATATTTGTTAAAGGTATTCCCATTAAATCAGATATATTTGATATTGGTATTACATTAGATAGTCCAAAAGAACTATATTCAATATGATTTGGATAAACCACAATCTTCATAGATAAAGTTTTCGATTCGTAAATTGGTAAGTTATTCATTTATTTTGAGCATTAGGCTCTTAACAAGATGATAAGCCAAACTAAGAGTAAAAGCAAGTAGTATTTGAGGCTAAATGCTAAGCCTAACTTAGTGGATTATGTGGTTACATCATTGAATAATTATGGCATGAGGAAGAATGCCAAGCTACCCAAATCTTTAGGCAAGAGAATTCAAAGTATCAGAAGAAAATCTGGTTTAACGCAGGAAGTGTTAGCCGAAAAATCAGGAATAAGCAGAGCTTACATGGGGTTTATAGAGCAAGGGAGATATTCCGCTTCGCTTGAAGTTATAGAAAAAATTTCAAAAGTCCTTAGAGTAAAAATGTCCGATCTTTTCTAGTTAAAACTTTTTATTCAAAATTCCTCCAGCAATCATTCCACCGGCAATTACCATAGTAGTGGCTGGTTGTAGCAATGCAGCCTTAATGGCTATTTTTAATGCGTCTGCTTGATCATCATATTGTCCTATTGGAAGAGATAGGAGTTCTGTTCTAAAATCGCTCATTTCAGGTTTTATATGAATTTGTCCATTTTCGAAATATGGTGCTAGTTCTGCTTGAAAAGACTGGACCTTATTCATAATTGGCTTAACACCTTGTATGGGAAGCATTGTTCCCTGCTGTAAGGTTTGAATTGTATCGTATTGAAATGCAACTTCTTCAACTCCAATTATATTAGGTTTCCATTTATTATATAAATTTTGTATTGCGTTAAGTCTTGCCCCAAAATTTATTCTCTCTCTAAAAATATCTAGTACGTAAATCTTAATTCTTTCTCCATATTCAACACCAATAGTTACACAAACAGTCCAGTCACCTTTTTCTAAATCCTTTCCCACTGCCAAATCCCACCCTTGAAATATAGAAAGATTTGTCGGAACTTGATAGTATTCTTTTATCCATTCGGGTTTTACAATAAGACCCATTGCTTCAAATGGCATATTCATATATTCTTTTAACCAAAATCTTTCTCCAAATCTAAAAGAAATATCTGCTTTTAATTTCATAAGTTCCTCGTAAGTAAAAAGTTCCGGACTCAGTATTTCTTTTTTCTCATCTGAAAGAACTGCTTGGAAAGACTGAAAAGTAAAATCATTAGGAAGCATATGATATAAGTCATCTTTTCTTTGTGCAGTACCTATTACGATTATTTTCTTACTTTCATCAGATTTTGTAATCATGGGATAAATATCTGTATAGAATTTTTCAATTGCTTTTTTGTTTTTTACTTCTGAATAAACAACGGAGGCATCAATTACATCATCTAAGACAATAATATGTGGATGCTTACCTCTGACTCCCTGTTGGAAAGACAAAGGTTTTATAATAGTACCGTCTTCAAGTTCTATTGCGTTCCTTGTCCACTGCTTTGCTTTATCAGGCCTAAATGCTGCTGCAAGAAGGGGATTGCTTTCAATTGTATGAAGTAATTTGCCAAATTTTTCCTCTGCCACGTTTCCTGTCAAATGGTAGTAGCTTATTTCCAACGGATATTTTCTCGTATAAACCTTTTTAATGAGATAAGAAAGAACTGTAGATGTTTTTAAATGAGACCTTGGAGCAAGTACACAGCTTTTTATATTACTGTCCCAAATATTTTCTAAAACATTTTGAAAATGTGTTGGTTGCCAGTTCTTTATCTTTGCTTCCTGGTCAAAGTTATAGACTAAGTATTTATTAAATTCCTGCAGCGAAATCTTTTTAACAAGAGAGGGTAATGCTGTTAATATCTCTGAGATTTTTTCTGTATAGTCATCAGTATCATTCATTTGTTTTCTCCTTTTTCTCTGGAGTTGTATTTGTTAGTTTAAGAATCTCTGCAAGTGCAATTATTGCCTCCGGGTTGGAAAGAATTGTAGATAGATCATTTGTGGATTTACCATTTTCATCTCCTTCTAATACGTGATCTAAATATTTCATAAGCTCCTGTGCTGCTCTCCAGCTACTTCCGTCTGTACCATTTTTGATAAATACAGAAAATGCTTTATCGTGGATAAGATTTATACCTTCTTTTCTTGCTTCTTTTGCTTTCTTGGCAAATTCCTTATCCTGCATCCAACGGTAGTAGGTACTTTTATCAATACCAGCTTTAATAACAGCAACAGAAATGATAGGCATTGTTTTAAGAATTTCTAGTAAATTTTCTTTTTGCTGTTTTATCCGTTCATCAATTGCTTCGCGGGATTTGGGGTCAATAGTTGCTGGTAATAATAAAGTATCACTCACTAATTAACACCGCCTTTAGTCCGGTAAGTTTTTCCCAGCGGACTCTAATAACTTCGGCGTAGGTTGGAACTTTTTCCATAACATAGCACCTGCGTTTTAATTTTTCTGCTGCTATTAGAGTACTTCCACTACCACCAAAGGGTTCAATAATTAAGTCTCCTCTTTTTGTTAGGACCTTAAGATATGGAATTAATATTTCTACGGGTTTTGTACCAAACACCACCCCCTGACCGGAGTTTTTCTCATCTGAAGCATGATATTGCATAAAATCCGTAGGTTGTATAAGTTTTCCTTTTTCGTAGCTTTCCCAGTGTGGCTTTCCGGAAATTGCAAATAGAGCACTTTCATATTGCTCCTGTAATCCATCTTCTTCGGGTTCGTTATTAAACTCTATGCCTACATCAGGAGATGCTCCGGCCAAAGCTATGTCGTGCTTGCTAAAAAATTTGTATTTTGACGCAAAGCCCTGGTGGCGATTCTGGATATTCCAAATTATTAGGTTTTTTATCTTCCAGTACTGTTCCATTGCCGACCATAGCTTTGGCAGATTTTTCCAGTTCTCGAATGCAATTATAGAAAAGTGTTCTTTTTGAACTTTATGAACATTGGCAGTCCAAAGTTCAATAAAGTTATCTGGCAATACATCAGTTTCTAAATATTTTCTATCCTTTTTGTATCCGAATCCGTCTGTTGGTTTACCATGACGTTTGCCACTATTGTAGTCCAAAATGTAGGGTTCGTCCGTACAGCACATGTCCGCTTTTTCACCATTCATTAACTTAAGTACATCTGCTTCTATAGTCGAGTCACCAATCAAAAGCCTTGAATCTCCCAGTTGCCATACTTGCCCCTTTTGCATGGTGATTTGAGTAATGTTTAGTTTTTCAAGTTCAGCTTGTAAATCAAACATTTCCGGAGTTTCCTCTGGAGGGAATATGTTGTCTAAATCTTCTGAACTAAAGCCTACTTCGGAGAGGAAATTTTCATTCCAATTCGCTAACATTTCGTAATCAAAATCTCCGGTGTTTTTGTTTAAACGTATATTTAATTCCTTTTCGAGGTTTAAGTCGGGGATATTAATATAGCGGACCGGAACTTCAAGAATTCCAAGCTCTTTGGCCATTTGTACTCTGAGGTGGCCTCCGATTATAACTTGTTCTCTTTCTGGTGCTGAGTTTACAAGAATTGGAACAGCCATCCCAAATCTACTAATGCTTGTTTTTACCTGTTCTTTTTGTTCAGCTGTAGCCTTGCGTGGATTATATTCTGCTATTTTTAGGTTTTCAATTACTACATTTACAATTGGTGCATCTTTTATACTATTTTTAATGTTTTCTAAAATGTCGTTGTTCATGTATTAAGCATATAATCGATTTCTGTAGTGTCAAATGAGCAGACAGGTTGAGGCTAGGGAAGCGCCGACATTTTTGAGGCTCTAGCCTCGAAAAAGAGAGGACAATGGGATTTAAAAATTAAAATCTTCTTTTGAATTAGCACTCTGTAGTAAGGATTGACAAATTGAGTTCATTTGAGATATAGTAATGTAAGAAAAAGAACAGGCGAAGGCAGCGCCTGGACAGACAGAAATGCCGGCCCATACGAACCTTCAGTTAGGTTCGTTTTTGTATAGAAAAGAGGTGAATTATAAATGCCATTAGGAAAACATAAAAGAACAGAAGAAGGGCCTTTTAGAAGAGAACGGGCAGATTCCTTAGTAAGAAATCTTAAAGAAGATTATCCGGTTTTGGATCAGTTTGATGACAGAACCAAACTAGGAACACTGCGTGATAGATATGGAGTTGACTCTTTGGATCAGCTTATCAAAAAGTTAAGAAAATAAATATGAAACTAGGTTTTAATACTAAAACTTTAATTTGTACAATTGAATACTTGCAAGATTTGGAGATATCCTCATGATAAATATGCAAAATTATTGGTATTCGCCCGCGTATGTGATTTATATGGCGGAGGAACTAGCTAAAATATACGGGCAAACAATTATAGATAGGGATACGGTTTTTCAACGTGTGGGCGAAATGAAGGGTTCTGCGATTTTATCGTTGGCGATGAATAAGGTCGACGGCCATCGTTATTTTATGCAAGCTTCGCAAGAAGAATTTCCCGATGTTTTTACTCTTTACCAAGAGGAAATAGTCGGTAAAAATGTAGATACAAAATACCAAACAGTGGAAGTTGTTGAATACAAGCCTATGATGCAAAAAGGCGTTGCAGAATTCATTTTAGATAGCAAGTTAATTAATCCTAAAAAAGCATACGACGAACAAACTATTATTGTTTGTTATATTCGTAAGTTTGGGACATTTATTGACTTTAATAAATTATATGAAAAATTAAAAAGTCAGAAATTTAAGCCTACAAATGTTTACATCGTGGGCAATATAATGGGAGCAGATAATCTGTTTCAGGTGACACAAGTTTGGCCGGTCATACATCATGAAGTTATAGATTATGTTGAAAGAACAAAAGCTTATCCATTACCACATAAAATGTTTTTTAAAAAAGGCGTTTCAAAAAAACTTGACTATAAAGTTGGCAGCACCTCTTTAAAAACAAATTCTTACGAAGTTTTTAATCTAAATGAGGAGGAAGTCAAAAAGAAGTATGATAAGAAATAAAAAGAAAGAAGAAATTCTTAAAAAAATCGAACAAAGAGAAAAGCAATTGGAGGCCAGAACAGAGGAAAGGGTTCAAAAGTTAAGAAGTGGAATAGGTCGCAGAAAGTTTATTTCAGATATCAGCTATCCAGAAAAAGATAAATTAAGAAATAAATTTATTGTTGCAAACAAAGTGGAATTTCTTGCGAAGTTGTTGCCCGAAATAAAAAACTGTATTAAAAGATTTAAGCAGATTTCAGTCCCGCAGATATGGGAACAGGATGCAGCAACTGCTACTTATCTTTTAATTTCTAAAGCGTATTCCAATCTTGAAACTATTTTGCTTTTAGCTTCAGTAGGTAAAACATTTGAAATAATCGAAATAGCCCGTTCCGGACAGGAAGCACTTGATTTGGCTTTTCTTTTTCAAGAAGAGGGACAAGAACAAAAACTCAAAGATTGGTATAAGGGAAAGATAATTAAAAATCAGGTGGCTAGACAAGCTATGCATAAAGCAATAAACAATATGGGTGCATCTAAAGACAACTTGCCCATGTATGATATGAAATCTGAAGTTTATTGGATTTATTCTTTATATACTCACAGTTCTTACGCGGCTTTATTAGATTCGGTCGATGTATTTCATGAAGATTTTGATTTTCAAACAATTTCCGGTTTTCACTATACGAATAGAAATTTCGATATTGCCGCAAAGCAACTTGCAATTAGTATTTTGCTAGAGTTAAAAAATGCGTCAACTAAGGTCAAGGATTTAGAGAATGTAAACAAGGTTGATAAGATATTAGTTAAGCTCGGAAATTATAAAGCCTCTCCCGATGAGATAGCAGCCATATTGGGAAGGTATGAAGACTCTAACCTTTAGCAATATTTATGGCAAAAGTAAAACTATACATGAATAAAATAAAAGTTAGGCATCTCTATATAAATTTATTCGATGAAATTACTGTTAGGGATAGTCTAGGGTTTAAAACTTTTGTAGGAAATAGTAAGAAATTTATTGCTCACATAATTTCTGGGTGGTTTCCAAGTTTAAGGGAAGATTTATCTCCTGAGGGTGTAAATAAAGAAAGAGTTATCGATCGGCAAAATAATAAATATAGAGAGAGAGTTGTAGATGTAAAAACTGGCAGAATTATTAGGGATGTAGAGGAAAATTTAACAGACCACAAATAAAGCAGCGTCGCACAACTCAAGATGTGCGTCAACTCTAATGTGAGTGGTGCATTTCCATCTCTGGTTTATCCATCATCTTGAGCATTGATCTACCTCCGCTCTTAACAAACCTGTAAACAAGGATAGCTGCAATAACAAGAAAAATAATATTTAAATAGCTTGTATAATTCCAATGAACACCTTCAGTAATTATGGCAACATGACGGTTAGTTGGGATGATGTGAAGTGCAGAAAACAGAAACTCCACAATATACCCAGCAGCTGCCATAGTTATGTAAAAAGTAACAAGAATATAGCTCATTACTTTCCAGCCATAGTATTTGCGGTAAATATCTAATACTGGGAGGACAATTAGGTCTGCGAAGATGAAGCTAACAACTCCGCCAAAGCTAATTCCTCCTTGCCACAATACTGCTGCGAGAGGCACGTTTCCCACAGAACAGACAAAGGAAATAATTGCAACAAGCGGTCCTACAAGAGGTCCCTCTATCTTTGCAAGAGTTGGATTTCCTGTAAGGAAAAATGCTTGCCAGAATGAATGAGGAACTAAAACTGCAAGCGTTCCTGCAATAAGAAAACCAAGAGCAATATCTACCCATACTGATGCCCAGTCCATTACGAAATATTCACTAATTGCAGTAAATCCTTTCTCGCTTAAAATCTTTTGCAAAAATGTTCCTTTCCCTGGAACACTCATATCCATTGCAGCATGCCCTTCCATTTTTCCCATTAAACCTTTTGCTGCATTTTTTTGTGCAAGTGCGATAAGTTTTGGAGTAAGAGTGAAGCGGAAAATAAGAGCAATAATAATAACCATAATAATTCCACCCATAAACTCTGCTGCCATGAACTGCCAACCCAACAGCACTACAAGAATAATCCCAAGTTCTATTACTAGATTAGTTGATGAGAGTTCAAATACCATGGCCGAAGTAAACGAAGCACCTTTTTGAAACAAGGAACGAGCAAGAGCAACGGAAGCGTACGAACAAGAGCTTGAAGCAACACCAAATAATGTAGCAAAAGTAATATTACGTGGTGATTCTCCTCCTAGTTTTTTTGCTATCGCTTTATGAGAAACAACAGCTTGTACTACTCCTGATAATCCGAATCCTAGTATAAGAGGCCAGAGCACTTCCCAAAACATTGAGAAAGATGTATAGAATATCTGAAAAATAACATTCATGAAGTGAGTATACCATGAAGATAGATTTTGCTCCGCCTAACAGAGAAGGGTAGAGCCTAAGATGATAAGTATATCAAACTATATCATTAACTAATTCCTTTTATACTGTCTCATTTGTCTCATTTAGCCTCAAAGGTGAGACACCGCTATAGTGATATAATGGGTTCAGAGCGGTATGCTCAGCTCAGAAAAAAGGACGGTTAAATACCGTCTTTTTTGTGAGTTTCCGGCATAGATATTTTGCATGCGCCGCTATGAAATAGCTAGTGCCCTTGGGGTATCCCGCAGCAAGTTGACCATATCTGCTACAATATAGTTATGAATAATGTTTGGAAATCTGCGATTATTAACTCCGTTGCCACCGCCGCTTACGTGATTGGGGTTGCCTGTTTTCTGTATTTTGGGACACTGATTAAGTTGGGAAGAGTAAATACTATTCTTGCACCCATCACTTTACTTTTACTGTTGGTGTTTTCCGCCGCCCTGACCGGATTTTTAATTTTTGGCAAACCGGCCCAGCTTTATGTTGACGGCAAGAAAAAAGAAGCTCTATCCTTGCTAACTTATACTTTAATTATTTTTTCAATCATCACTTTTCTGGCTTTAGTTTCACTAATCGTTTTTGCTCGCTAAGCCGCCAAAAGAGGCAGACGAATTCCCTTACTGTTTTCTTTTCTTGCTTTGTCTAATTCTTTTTTGAATTTCTTATCAACCTTACTTAATCTAATCAAAACGCCATTTCTCAAGAATAGGGGGTCGACATACCTAAATTTTTTGTGAGCGATTTTTTGTCCTTTCGATAACTCTTTTAAGGATTTCTTGCGAAGAACTTTCAGTAGACTTAAGATTTCCTCATCCTTTGATTTTTTTAATTTGTTGATTATGTACGCATCGTCTTTGCGAAAATCGTCCATTACAATTATTTTAAGTCTGAGAGCTTTCTTTAAAATTTTTGCGAGTATCGCGTATCTAACAACCGCTTCGTATCCACCCCAATGTTCTATTTGTCTTTTTAGATAGTTTTGCGCAAACGTCAAGGCGCTTTTTGCATCTTTGAAGACTATTTTATTATCTTGAACTACTAACGCTTTTAAACACCGCTTTACAACTGAAAGAGGAAATTCACGTAAAGAATAATCTATGCGGTCGGCGCAAAGATCGGGAATAGCTTTTTCCAGAAGTGGGAAATAATGATGGTAATTAGCAATTTTCCCAACATCGATTTTGTGTTTT
Source organism: Patescibacteria group bacterium (assembly GCA_035510555.1). Classification (GTDB taxonomy): domain Bacteria; phylum Patescibacteriota; class Microgenomatia; order Levybacterales; family UBA12049; genus DATKGX01. Next base: position 18,374 of record DATKGX010000047.1, read on the forward strand.
GTTAGAATTTGAGAAAGCTCCGGACAATTAATAATTTCTGCGTGATGCTCATCCTGATAATCTTCCGTTTTGCCCGTCCCGACAACCCAATCGATAACGTGTGAAAAGGCGGTATGAGAAACATCGTGCAAAAGTCCGGCCGCTTGTTCTTCCTCTTTAGCTCCGAGGCGTTCCAATAAGAGCATCACCCCAACACAGTGTTCAAAACGGTTTCCACCTTTAAAAGGGTAGTATTCATTTGGCAGCCCATGCTGGGCAATTTTTTTCAACCGCTGCATTGACTTTGATTGAATTAATTCTATTAAGCCGGGCGAAGTAATTTTTACTTTTCCGTAAATCCGATCATTAATAATCACGCGCCTATTATACCAAAGACAAAACAAAATCTTCTTGCTATAATTATTACATGCAAAAAAACCTCAAAGATATTCCAACGGAAAAAACTCATCACGATACCGTTTTTAGGAAAAGGTTAATCACGACGGCGGAAAATAAAGGAAAACTCGCAACTTACAATTACGCTTGGATTGAAAAAGGGAAACAGCTTGAAATACATTCGCATCCAGACGGCGAAGAGTTCTATTTATTTCTTGAGGGAAAAGGGGAAATGTTGGTAGGCGACCAGTGGGTTACGGTTGGAAAAGATGATTTTATCACAGTCCCAAAGGGAAATAATCATAGCGTTAAGAATAACAACGACCAAAACCTCGTATTCTTAACCATCAGAACTGTAGAAAACTAAAAGTTTGATTTATTTGAAAATGCCCCTTACAAATTTTTAAAAGACATACTATAATCTTTTCGCTGCCCCAAGCTATGGCAACAACGATAGAAACAGGCGAAAGAGATTTCTTACAGAATGTTCCTCCAAATATAGTAGAATTCCATGATGAGAAACAATCAACGGTTATCCGCTGGAAAATCAATGGTGTACCACAAAGCAAAATAATTGAAACGAATCTCGACCATCTTAATGGTGGTCATTTAATAATTGATGAGATTTTCGATAGCTTTCCTACTTTCGTAAGAGGCCTTGATAAAACAATTGTTCATCAAGAATTCCATTTGCACGACGATCCAGAGATGATTACAGACGACTACTCTGCTGGAAATAAAGACGCTAAGACAACACGTTATAGAAGATGGGAAAGCGAAAGAATAGCCTTTGCTCTACTTACAAGTAAAGAAAATATACCTGATAAAAATCTCCGCCAAAAAATAAGAATACTTTACAAAAGATACAATGATTATCGGCCAGATAGATGGAAACTCCCCGAATATCTGGACCGTAAGCCAAAAGTTTGGGAAATCCCGCTTTCTGAAACGGACGTAGAAGCAGCGAAAAACGACCGAGAATCAATACTTGTACATTTTGTTGACAAAATCCAGGCATCGAGATTTGGTTTGGAGAATGTTTTCGAAGGAAATGGGGATAATGGCGCTAGGGCCGTTGCTGGAATTCTGGAGTACGCCGTTCCACTTTTCCGCGCCACTCCAGCTGCTGGACAAAGAGAATGTATACAGTTAGTGATACAAGAATTAGAAAGATTTAGAATGCGCGGATTTACAGAAATTGCGTCCAAAGGTAAAAGTGATTTTCTAAGAACTGTTTCCAACATTACTTAATCTCCGCTCTTGACTAAAAAACTTAATTGCGAGATGCTTTAAGCATGGAACAAACCGTCTGTCCGTTTTGTCATTTTGTCATTTCGGAAAATATGTATTTCTGCCCGAACTGCGGTAAAAAAATAAAAGAGCCGCCAATAACCACTCTTAAAGAAATTGGTGTTTATTTACTAAGCGTTTTTTTGCCTCCTTTAGGGCTTTGGCCTGGTATTAAGTATCTTTTCTCCAAAGATCAAAGGACAAAAAGAGCCGGCGTAATCGCAATTATACTTACTCTTATTTCAAGCATAATTACAATTTGGATATCGGTTGCGCTGTTTAATAATTTGTCTCAAAGTCTTAACTCGCAAGTTAACCAATATCAAAATTTAGGATACTAATTTGTTATAATAAATTCATGTTTCGCTTAACAAAAACGCAACTTTTGAATGCCTTAAGAATTTGGATTCCGCTTGCGGTCGCTACAACCGGACTTTGCGGATTAATCTATATAACTGTCCAGCAAGATATTAGGATTGGCGCCAATGATCCGCAAATTCAAATTGCCGAAGATGTCGCCAGGCAAATCTCAACTGGAGAAAACCCATTAGACTTTGTTCCACCCATTAAAGTAGAGATTTCCCAAAGTCTTGCCAATTACATTATTATTTTTGATGATAAAGGCAAAATAATCGGTTCATCTGCGGTTTTGGACGGGAAAGATCCAACGGTTCCGTCTGGCGTCTTTACGAGAACAAAAGCTAGTGGTGAAACCAGATTTACCTGGCAGCCAAGAGTTGGTGTTAGAAGCGCCGCAGTCATTACCAGCTATAAAGGCCCAAGCAATGGTTTCGTATTAGTCGGTAGGTCAATGCGGGAAATTGAAAAGAGAATTGACAATCTCGGACTAATTATATTACTAGGTTGGTTTGTGACCCTTGGAACAAGTTTAGCTACAACATTATTTCTGCAAAAAGCTAAATAACAACGCAAAGTTTCTTCCCGCATTTTATTTGCTATAATTACATTAGGCCCAGGTGGCGAAACTGGCAGACGCGCAGTGTTCAGAACGCTGTTCCCGCAAGGGATTGGGAGTTCGAATCTCCCCCCGGGCACAGACTAGAATTTGGAAACTAGAATATAGAAGCTAGATTTTGTTATAATCTCTAAGCTCTTTTTAGTATATGTCTCAAATTTCGCAGAAATTTGAAAGAGGAGAATCCGATTACCAGCTGAAGTCCGAAAAATTGAGGACGAAAGCGTAAAATCGAGATTCGACGAGCGGATGTGGTGAAACTGGCATACACGCAGCCTTGAGGTGGCTGTGCCCTAAAAAGCGTGGAGGTTCGAGTCCTCTCATCCGCACTAGTAGAGGACATTTTTCTGTAATCATTGTTTAGATTGCTATAACGATCTAAATTAGGGAAACTTAAGTACGAGTTAAAATAAAATCTTCTAAAATCTCGAGGCTAATTTTTATCTACCATTGAAGGACTCGAACCTATCCGAATCCAATCACACTAGGCATACCGCTCTTAAATCATTATGGTGGTGTCTACTTTGAAGTTAAATATAATTAAGTTGAGTATGGTCAAACAACTGCCGAGCTTGGCAGTCCATTTTTATTATTTTCATAAACTTATTATGATAGAGTATAATTTAAATATGCTTCAGAAGCTTAAAAAACTACTTGGTCATACATATAAACCTCTAAATGACGTGGAGCTTAATCAATTTTCACTAAGAGATAATTTTCAATACCTTTCGTGTATTAATAATTATATTAAGGTAGCGCCTGTATTAAAGAGTAATGCGTATGGGCACGGAATAAATTTAATTGCAAAACAACTTGATATCCTAAATCCACCTTTCTTTTGCGTTGATAGTTTATATGAAGGGTATAAACTTCTTAAGTTAGGCATTCGTACAAAAATTCTGATTATGGGATATATTAATCCGGAAAGTCTAAAAACAAAAAAGCTACCTTTTTCATTTGCGATTTATAATTATGAACTTTTAAATGCCATAAACAAATACCAACCACATGCAAACATCCATATTTTTATTGATACCGGCATGCACAGAGAGGGATTAGACATTGAGGAATTACCTGAGTTTCTAAAATATATAAAAATAAATACAAAATTAAATGTTGAAGGATTAATGTCTCATTTTGCAATGGCTGATAAACCAAAAGACAAATTAACACAAAGACAAATTAAGATATTTCAAAAATCACAGTTAATCATTCAGGGACTAGGCATGAAACCAAGATGGATACATATTGCTAATTCATCTGGATTACTAAACAGTAAGACGCTTAACGGAAGTCTTGGGAATGTAGCAAGAGTGGGCATTGCCTTGTATGGAATAGACCCAGAAGGGAAAAATAATAAACTAAAACCTGTACTCAAGTTAAAATCTCATATCACACAGATTAAGGAATTAAGAAAAGGAGAGAAAATAGGATACGATTTTGCTTATAGGGCTCAGAAAAATATGAAGATAGCCATATTGCCAATTGGTTATTATGATGGCGTCGACAGAAGACTTTCCAATAAAGGTTTTGTCTCAATTAATAATGTTGCTACATCAATCGTTGGCAAGGTTAGCATGAACTTAACCATAATCGATGTAAGTAATATTCCAAATGTAAAAAATGGGCAAGAGGTCATTCTATACTCTGATATATCCTCTGCTAAAAATTCTGTTGGAAGCGCCGCAAAATTGTGCGGCACTATCCCATATGATCTTTTGGTTCATATCACTTCTTCTACGAAAAGATTACTTATGTAAAATTATATAGGGATCCAATTTGTATAATCGAAAAACTTAGAGTATAATCTGCCTCAAATGAGTTCTGAGGCTATTACTAATGGTAAAAATGGATTAACACTTATGCAGGGAGGCATTAATGAGCCGCCATTCAGAGTTAGACAAGTTGATTTACAAGAGCTGTTGCCTGGAAATGATACTCAAAATCCCTTACCCGAACCACTGACTCTCGACCAGCTATCGATCACGTGTCCAGAGCAGCATGAAAGCTTAACCCTACAAGGAATAAATCTTCTGCAAGTAAGAATGGAGTTAACAAATCCATTTACAACCAGTTTTGGAACAATTAGAAATAAAGATGTTGTCTTGGTAGTTCTTAAAACAAAAGACGGAGTGGAAGGGATAGGCGAATGCCCGGTTAACCCAAATCCAGACTACAATGAAGAATCAACTCAAACAGTACTAACTGTACTAGATAAGCACTTAATTCCCAGCTTAAGAGATATGGGTGAGATAAGTAGCGTAGATGATCTAACTAAAGCTTACGGGAGGATAAAAGGAAATTTTGCAGCAAAAACGGGAGTAGAAGCTGCATACTGGGATTTATTAAGCAAAATCGAAGACGTTCCTCTTCATCAGTTCTGGGGTGGACGAAACAAACATGCATTAACAGGAGTAAGTATTGGCGGTAAAACTGTAGATGAGGTACTCCAAAGGGTTGACAGAGCCGTGGAAAAAGGTTTTCCGAGAATAAAACTTAAAATTTGGCCAGGATTTGATGTTGAGCTTGTCGATGCAGTAAGATCAAGATATCCCGATTTACCTCTTCAAGTTGATGCTAATTCTGCTTACTCATTGAATGACGTAGACACCTTTAGAGAACTAGATCGATTTGGTTTGATTTTAATAGAACAACCTTTCTCTCCACATGATTTATTGGACCACGCAAGATTACAAACTCAGATAGGCACGTCCATATGTCTTGACGAAAGTTTAAAAACGCTCATTAATGTTAGGCAAGCAATTGAGCTATGGAGACACATAGGGAAACTAAACAGATTAGTAGTAAACATAAAACCACCACGAATGGGTGGATATTGGGAAGCAGTTAAAGCTGCTGATCTCTGTCAAGCCGCAGGTGTCCGGGCATGGTGTGGAGGAATGTTGGATAGTGCCTGGACTAAGAGGATGAATGTTCAATTAAGTTCGCACCCAGCATTTATTTTACCAGGGGACCATGCTCAACAGGAACCATATTATACAGAAGATATTGCAAATCCACCTGTTCAAGGAGAACATGGAGTAATTCCAGTGCCAAGACTTTCTCAGCGCTATGAAGATTTGGACTGGAATGTCATAAGGAAAAATGCTGTCAGTTCAAGCAGCTATACTTTAGTTTAATAAATATGCATGAGGGTGAATCAAGAGATGCGCAAGGTATAAAAGCGAATATTTTACGTCCCAACGAAGTAGGATGGGACAATAATGTAGACGTTTTAAGGAGAGCATTAGGTGCTCCTGAAAATACAGAATTGTTTCCCCCTCATTTTATAAAGAAAACTTTAATTTCCATAGGTGGTTCTGTTATAGAATTTAAAGACGGGAATGAATTACTTGGGGCCGGATTTCTATTTCCAAGAAGAACAAGAGATGGAACAGGATTTACTCTTAGATTTCATGGCCTTTCTCAAAGACTATCTCCTGAAGCAGCACATTTTTTAACTGAAGAAGTTACCTGCAATGCAAACGGCACGCAATTACCCGTGCATCTATATATTCCCTCAGAGAGTGATGCTAATGAATCTTCCCAGGGAACTGTTTTTCAAGAGGGTCTTAGCATTGAAAGAACTCTACCTCAAGAAGGCGTTAAAGTAAGAGGTTTACAGAAAGAGATATGGGGAGTAACAAGTGACGATTTTCTTTACCCCGCAGATATACATGCTGCAGAGTTTTCTTTACCGACTTCTTTAATTGCCTATGTAAACGGAGAAGCAGTTGGTTTTTTATTTGGTTTTGATAAATTATCATTTGAAGAAATTCCTGAAGGATTACGTGATTACATAACTAACCCAACGGTAAGGCAAGAGTCTCAATTGATGGGAATTTTACCGGATCAACGTTCAAAAAACATAGCTTCAATGCTTAAAATAGGACAAGCCGAACAAGCTATTAAAGATGGTACTGAAATAATAAATTGGACTTTTGATCCGCTACTTGCTCAAAACGCTGTTTTAAATTTGAGAAAGTTAAGAGGAATCATATGGGAACATCACCCGAATTATTATGCTTTTTCAGGTGCAAATAAATTAAATCAAGTTGCAGCATCTCGCTTCAGCGTGAGCTGGCTTATATCTTCTCCGCGAGTTAAAGAAGCAATCGTGGGTGTTGGCCATGACGAAAAATTAAGAGACGCTCTCTTATCTGGAAATATTCCAGTTGTTAATTCAACGCGGGATTACGATTCACTTGACGGAGAAAAAACAAGAGCAATAGATGAGACTTATTCTCATTCCCTTGAGACTCCGGAGATAGCGATAGAAATTCCAGTGAATTGGACAAATATCCAAGGAAAAGATCTTGCACTTGCTCAACAATGGAGAGCTGTGACTGATGATATATTTCAGACATACATCGGAAGCTCAGAAGGGAAGTATGCAATCACAGACATTATTGTCTTAGATAAAAATGACCCAGTTTCAAGAGCGTTCTTAATCGGAAAATCTATCGATGAAATCGGAGATATTTTCCTTGGTAAAGACATTGTCTAGCCAGTTATAAGTTTTTTAAAACTGTTTCCACGATCCGCATAATCTCTAAAAATCCCAAAGCTTGCAGCTGCTGGAGACAATAAACAAATTTTACCGAATGACGTATTAGCTAAGGCAATTTCTACGGCCTTTTCCATCGAATCAACGTCAAACTTTTGAATCTGGATATCGCTTTGAATAGCTTGAACTGCCGTCCAAATCTTTTCACCGGTTGTTGGAAATAAAATCAGGTTTTTTAACGAACCTCTCTGAGCTAAATATTTCCCCAGTTCGGAAAAATCCAAACCCCTGTCGTATCCTCCCGCAATTAGTGTTTCGACGTTGGCTCCGAGCGCCTCTAACGCGTTAATTGTCGCTTCAGGAATCGTTGCCAATGAATCGTTGTAGAAGATAATTCCATTTTTTTCACCTGCGTATTCCAACCTATGCGGAAGAGGTTTAAATTCCATAATCGCTTCTCGAATTCTTTCTATGCCTACGCCCAGGATTCTCCCCACCGATACCGCTGCTAGAACATTCTCCAAATTTCCCGGCCCTAATAGCGGGATCTCGTTTATTGACATCACTAATTCATCGTCAACGAAAACCTGTTTATCCCTCGTGTAACAATTGGTGTCTGAATTATCTATGGAAAATTTGAATTTTTGACCGGGACTATTCTCAGCTATATTATCCGTAATAGGGTTAGCGGGATTAAATACCACCGCATCTTCGGCAGATTGGAATTTAGTGATATTTCCTTTCGCCTTAGCATAAGCAGCAAAAGAACCGTGATAACTCAAATGCTCGGGAACTACTGCTAGAACGACGGCAATATGAGGACTGTAATGCGCATCTTCAAGTTGATGGCTTGAAAGTTCTGCCACGAATACTGTTTTATCGTTCGCACCAGGCAGATGATCCAAGGCGGGTTCGCCAATATTACCAACCAGTCTAACATCGGGATAAGTAGTTTTTAGAATTTCGTAAATTAAACTGGAAGTGGTGCTTTTCCCTTTAGTTCCGGTTATGCCAACGACCATACCGGGACATTCGGAAAAAAAGATATTTGTTCCGGTAGTTACTTGCCTACCGCTTTCGACTGCTTTTTGAATCGCAGGAGTGGAGAGAGGAATTCCGGGCGATCTTATTATAATATCGTAATCTAATAATCTTTCTAAATACTTTTGCCCCAGATGAAGCTCAACTTCTCCCTCTATAGCCGGCTCGACAATCTCTCTATCTGCAACTCCAATTTTTTTATCAGGGTAGTTACCTCTAAGATATCTATGGACGCTTTTGCCTTCTCTTCCATAGCCTAAAATTAAAGCGGAATCTCCTGCCAGCTCTTTCATTTAAGTCCTTTCCGCAAAGCATCTTTAAGTATGTGTACATAAGTCGGAGGCAAAGAGCTATCATCTCCCCATTCTTCCGAAAGCCTTCTTTGCAGATCTTGGACAGTGGTTTCTTCGCTTATGCCAAGTTTTTGTTCCAAATTTAATAAAAGAGGGGGAACATCAACTCCTTCTCTTCTATATTTTTCGATACTTAAAGCGACCGCAAGTTTTGATTCATCGATCGTTCCAACACATTCAAAAGGTTTATTTTCCCCCAAACCAACTAGATCAGTTATAAATTCGCCTATTTTTGCTCTTCTAAAGTAGTCGTCTCCGAAAATATTTTTCATCCGGTCGCTGGGAATAAACGGAAACAGAGAAAGATAAACAAAAGCGCACTTCGCACAGTTTCCACACCAAGCATTCTCTTTTTGTCCGGAATTACAACTCCTAAATGTTTCATCGTGCTCTGTCGCGTACGCAGAAAAAAGCCTGCTAACCTGAAGATCGTAAAGAGGTCTTAAAAAACTAAAATATTGAATATTTTCTGAAAGATATTTAGCTGAATATTCTCTAAATAGTTTTTCAAACTGGGTACTTTTTGAATACTGATGATTTATTTCCATTCCACGATACATTACATTTCCTTCGGTCGCACCTCTCTCATTGGAAACTATTACATTTTCAAAATCATTTAAAGAAGCGACAAAAACTCCAAGAAATCCTAAATAGGCGGAGAATGGAGTATGTCCATTTATGTAACCTTGTTTGTTTAAATCCAATAACACTGGATCCATTGTTCTTTGCACAACAATAGGATCTTCGTAACCTGCAACTCTTGCATTATCTAGGGCGGATTGAATAGGTGTTAATACTAAAGCTTTTCTTCGCATCTCTGTTTCTCCTAACACTTCAAGCGTAACAGCAGAGTCCTTTCCTCCTCCTACCATAATCAAATCTCCCGCCGCAGAAGTTGAAGCAACTGCACTTAAAGGGGCATGATCTCTATTTGATGTTATTGAAAGAAAATCTGTGGGAGTAAAATCAATGCCATTTTTATAATATAATTCGCCCAATCCATGTATAAATAAATCATGCCACCATTCTATTTGATGGTCAGTGAGATTTCCTGCTTTAACAAAAAGTTCTTGTGGACATGCAACTTTCCAATAGCTTACTGCTTCAATTAAACCAAGATGAAAAGCAAAATTTTCAATTCCTCTTTCATTCATGCCCTCCACAATTGGTATGGAAACACTGGGAGTAAAATTAATATTGGGTTCAAGAGTAAAATGAAATTGAACGTTTAAACCATTATCTCTTCTGTTTAAATCATAGCTTTCATAAACGAACCTTGGATGCTTTTGTCTGAGTTCAGTAATTACCATATGCGAATTATACTCGTCCGCACGAACTATTTCAAATTAAACCACATATCCAGGAAATTGATTTTGAGCCTAATTACGCTGAATTGGTAAGACGTAGCTTGATTTATTTAAATTAAGGTGTAATATTATAAGACTTATGACTACGGAGGGTATAAGAAGATCGCAGGAATTTTTGCAGACCTGCGAACAAGCTTTTATCAAGGACTTGGTTGTATTGACTTCGATCGATTGCGGCACGGACAATAAGACTGGCGTTGATCAAATTGGTACTTGGGTTGGGCAACGGGCGAATGAGTGGGAAATGGATGTAAATCTGCTTCCCCAAGCAGAATGTGGAGACTTTTTAACCGCGACTCTGCGGGGACAAGGAAAAGGAAAAATTCTTCTTCTAGCGCATATGGATACTGTTTATCCAAGTGGAACAGCAGCAAGTCGCCCTACGAGAATTGAAGGAAATAAAATTATCGGTCCGGGAACAAGTGACATGAAATCATGTTTACTGGCCGGCTTATATGCAATGAGAGCATTACAAGTAGAAGGTTTTTCTGATTTTGAGGAGATAACTCTATTCTGCAGCTCCGATGAAGAGACAGGTTCGATTTACTCAAGTCCGGTATATGAAAAAGAGGCAAAGAAAGCTGATGTGGTTTTAGTGTTAGAATCAGCTAGAGAAAATGGTGATATTGTAAGTTCCAGGAAAGGTATTGGTAATTTTATCTTTGAGATACAAGGACAAGCGGCTCATGCAGGAGTAAATCCCAAAAGAGGCGTAAATGCTATTACAGAAATGGGCTATTTAATTATAAATCTAGATAGAAAAATGCAGGAAATGCAGCAAGATTATCCAGGAATCACTATAAACCCTGGCGCAATAAATGGAGGCACAAAAGCTAATGTTGTTCCCGATCTCACGCGTTTAGAGATTGATGTACGAGTAACAAATACCCATGAACAAAAATTGGCTCAAGATCTACTCGATAAATTGACTGATAATAGAGTGAATCCTAAAACATCTATCAAAAGAACTGGCAGATTTACCAGGTTTCCGTGGACAAAAACTCCAGCAACTGCTTTTTTGGTTGAACAAGCAATCCATGTTGCTGAAGAAATTGGAATCCAATTGGAAGACACCGCAACGGGAGGGGCATCTGATGCTAATATTATTGCCAAACTTGGTATTCCGGTTCTTGATGGCCTTGGTCCTATCGGAGGCAATAGCCACAGCTCAGATGAATACGTTCTCAAAGCTAGCATTATTCCTCGCACAATAATGCTTACTTCTTTATTAAAAAGAATTATTAAATATCGGGAGCAGATTTTGGAAGCAAATAGAACATCATAATTATCTATTGTCTTGTGGCAGAAATCTTGACACGACAATCAAATTGATATAGTATTACGATGAAATTATATGCCTGTACCCTTAAGTGAAAGAGCAGCAGAATTAGGATATGATCGTGAAGTTGTAAAAAAAGAGTTGGTTCTAATGATAGAACCGACAAATATTTGTAATTTTCGCTGTGAAGCTTGCTACAATGGAGCAACTATTGCGGAACCACAAAAAAGGTCATGGGGCCTTGATGACTACCGAAATATGTTGGATCGAGTAGAGAGTCAGGGTGGAAAAATAGAATTGGTTGACGTACTTGGAGGCGATATGTCGACACGCCCTTTTGAAGTATTAACAGGATTTCTTGATGAAAATCGCCGAAGAAATATAAAAACCCTTCTAGTCTCTAATTTGTTACGTTTCACTCCTCAACAAGCAGAAGTATTGGTCACTAAAGTAGACAAACTAAAAGGTAAATGGAATGTTGGACAAGATCAATATGAGCTTCAAGGAGAATTAATCGGTAGAAATGCCAATACGGCTGCTAGAATGCAGGATCAAATTAGAATGTTTTCCGAAACGATAGCTAGAACTGGATCTAATGTTAATTTTCTCCTTGACAATGCTTTACGCCCATCAAACTATGCGTTAGTTGGAGAATATCTTTCGTTTTGCAAAAGCGTTGGTGCAACTCCATACATTGAACAATTGATGCAAGTCGGGGTAGATAAGGATTATATAATGACTCCCGCACAAACACTAGAGGCTACGAATATTATGGCTGACTGGTATAGACAAAATGAAGGCCGCGAACTGCTTGAAGAAATGGTAGCTCCACATTTTATATATCCATGTATTTACCTAGGAAGATCACTGTATGTGCGATTAAATGGGGACGTAGCCACTTGTCCATGCACAGAGCATACATTTGGCAATATTCATTCAGATAAACTTGATGACATATTAAACGATGATGTTTTCATCGCTAGGAGACTTTTAGCTCAAAGTTCTACGAGTGCCATAATTTCCGATAATGGAATTTGTTCAACTTGTCCAGACGAGCGATGGCAAAAATGTCACGGAGGCTGTCGTGGCACAACAGAAACCGTTTTTGGCATACCCGAAGGACTATTTAAATCTTATCCGGATTGTCCCTGGGAATATATAAAATCAAGTAAATAATAATCATATAGCATAAAACTTAAATTCTGTGACGAATTTAGCTTGTCCAGTTAATAAATAAATCTATCCAACTTCAGGAATTCAAACGTTTCTAAAGCCGTAGTTTCACTCTTAATTCTTCTCATTATTTCCCGACTTTTAGTTTGAGAGAGAATGTTTAGGCTTCCTTCCCGAAGAACTTTTCGATCTATTATTGCTAACTTTCTGTGATGACCCCCAGAACATAGTAAAATCTGTACTCCTAAAGCTTCAAAATAACGAATTCCTGCTTCCGCCTGTTTTGACATAGACTCATCATGCTCCAAAGGATCACGAGTCATGATAAAGACTTTAATTCCCCTATCTACCAGTGTTTCAAATACCGGCTTTAACTTTTCAAGCCTCCTAGTAGCAATAAAAGGACTCTCAATAATTACCTCCTGCTTAGCCTCCAGTAAATCCTGTTTGAATTTGTTGTAAAAGGTAGTCTCATCGTATAAAATAGAGACGGGCTCTGGGAGAGGTTGGGGGATTAATCTGATTGGTTTAAACCAATTCATGAGTTCGCCTCTTCTTTCTTTTTGAAATGAGCAAAAGCTATTTTGAGGAAGGCTTTTTCTTTCGGATCTATATCTAAGACGAGGTAGGTACGAACGTCATCCCAGATGCTGCACCAGGGCACTTAGCTCAGTGGTAGAGCGCTGCGTTTACATCGCAGATGTCAGGGGTTCAAATCCCTTAGTGCCCACTAGATAAATTTGAACCTGCCGGACGAGCAGAGGGCGAGGAGGCGGGGTCGCGAGACAGCGAAGCTGGACTTGTGACTTCAAATCCCTTAGTGCCCACATTTTGTATAATGTAATTGGGTGGCTCCCTTAATGGTCTAGGCCGACCTAGAGCATCCTTGATTAAGGTATACAGGGGGCGAAGCCTTAATCGCTTTATTTCTTAGCTTAAGAAGAGTGTAATTTGTCTGAAAAATTTGCTTGTATTTCGATAAATTATATTTTATAATAAAAGCCAAGTGAAAAAGTGCAGCAAATGTGGTTTAATTAAGCAAGTAAAGGATTTCTACAGGAGAAGAACGGGCCCAAGAGTTGATGAATATTATGAAAAATGCAAGGAATGCATGAAAAGTCGTGGAAGAAGCTATTACCATCAACATCGAGAAAAACAATTGGATCTTGCAAAAATAAGGAAAGAAAGGTATATTTGTGAACGTAAGAAATTTCTGGAAGAGGTAAAAAATAAACCCTGCTTGGACTGCGGAAATAGCTACCCCGCATGGGTGATGGATTTTGATCATAAAGATGGTAAAATAAAAATTGCAAATGTCTCAAAATTGGCTTTCCGAAAATTAGTGAACTTTAAAAAATTAAAGGAAGAAATAGAGAAATGTGACTTAGTGTGTTCAAACTGTCACAGACAAAGAACATATAGTAGGCTGCATAAAACAATATCTGCTGAAGTTGCCAATGTGGTCAAGGCGCCGCTCTGAAGAAGCGGTTATTGGTGTTCGATTCACCACTTCAGCACATTTTCATTAAAACGAAAAGTTTATCCTGAGTGAAGTCGAAAGAACTCTGACCTTCAGCACAACATTGAATTTATAAACGCTAGCGGGCGTAGTTCACCGGTAGAACGTCTCCTTGCCAAGGAGAAGGCAGTGGGTTCGATCCCCATCGCCCGCTCTTAATTGATGCTTTTTAGAATCTGGCCTCACGTTTTTCATTTCTGTCTGGGTGCCCCGTCTCCCACTTGATAATTTAGTTTTGAATTAGATTCATGCAAGCTTAATGTAAAACTCATGTCAATAGCCTAGAGTTATCCATTCTGACGTTCAGCCATGCCTAGGTTTTATGGAAATGTTTAGTCAACTATTAATTTGCACAATTTGACAACATTGGGTATAATATAGTTGATCTGAAAACCTACCGTATGGAGGGTGTCTTAAAAAGACTAGGATTAGCCAGACTAGCTCTGGGTTGCCAGCTCAATACAAGCTGGTTTTTTAATGCTTATGCTTCAAGGACAATTTCTTTTTCTTTCAGTTTATTAAATAATGGTTTTGCATAGGGTTGTTTTTCAATGTAGTCTCTGATAAATCCAGCAAAACAATCAGCCAGTCTAATAAAAGCACTTTGTTCATCTTTCATTCCGCGAATGTTGTCGTATTTTACTTTTAATTGCTTTAAATCATTTCTAACCTTTTCCGTATCTTTTTTCGTAAGTCCGTCTATGATAACGGTTACCGTATAGTTATCTTCTTTTTTAGCAAATACTGCTTTTGCAACAGAAAGAGAAGTTAGGTGTGTATATGCTTTTCCATCTGGGTACATAGAGTAAAATATTGAATTTTTTAAGTTTTTCATTCTGGCAACATCTTCAATAAAAAGCTTTCTAATGTCCATTTTCGTCTTTGTCCACTTTAGCTTTTTCTTTCCGGTCCTTAGTTCAATAGCCTCAAGCTGTTCTTCGATTCCAGCTTTTCTTAATGAATCTGTAATTACAACTGATACTAGAAAAAATTTCTGCAATCCATCTTGTCCAGTTTCATCAACGTAACAGTATAGTTTGGTTTTATTTTTTGTCATAACTTAGTGATTTAATTGTATCATGAACTTCTTGAATTTAATCATCGACTGCTTGATAAGCTTTCATTAAATTGTTAAAATGAATCAGAAGATCATCGAGTAGAAGTTCAAAATAATTTGCATCTTCCGCTCATTTAGATTTAGCCTCAAAAACTTGACAAAAGAGGCAAAATCTGCCAGTCTTGTCTATTAATGAGAAAGGTCTTCCTGCTCACTGCATTTAGTCTTTTAACTCCATTTGTTTTGGTTCTAACTTTATCCCTCTTGCTTTATCTTTGCTCAGTAAAAAATAATTTATTGACGTTTAGTAAAAATCCCCGGGTGGCTTATGCCGCGCTTCCTCCGGAATCGGGATCTTTAAAGATTACACTTGTTTCCGAAGATGCCAGAGTATCGGTTGTTAAGGATTTTCTGACAAAATACAAGTCCGATCTTTTACCTTATGCCCAAAACATCGTTAACGCGGCGGATAAATACAACCTTGATTACAGGCTGGTTCCGGCCATTGCCATGCAGGAATCAAACTTATGTAAAAAAGCCCCTAAGGGTTCTTATAATTGTTGGGGATTTGGGATATACGGGAAGAACGTGTTGAAATTTGATAATTACACCGATGCTATCAACACGGTCACGAAAACCTTAGCGACTGAATATAAGGGTAAAGGACTGGCGACGGCGGAACAAATAATGACTAAATATACCCCTAGCAACAATGGAGCATGGGCTGATAGCGTCAATCACTTCATGAACCAACTTACTGTTAACCTATAGTTAACCACTTGACAAACCTATAGTTACCTGATATAATCCTATCTAGATCCTAAGGTATGTCTTTCCAAATACATACGTTAGGATTTTTTAATGGTCGAGAGACCAAAAATATATGAAGACTAAGCTATTACTGCTTATTCTATTAGCAGTAACCATACTTAATCCTCAACGAGCATTCGCTCAAGATAAAGCCACAGTTTCTTCCTCAAATTTCCAAATCCCAAACGTAAAACAAACGGGATTCGATTCACGTGTCAAAATTCTGACCAGCTACTTAAAGCAATATAATTCGCCTCTGGTCCCTTACGCTTCAGACTTCGTCGCCGCTGCTGATAAATATAACCTTGACTGGAGGCTGGTAGCCGCTATTTCAGGCGTCGAATCTACCTTTGGTAAAGAAATACCGACTAATTCCTATAATGCCTGGGGTTGGGGAGTGTACGGCGATAACGTTATTAACTTTAAATCTTGGTCAAACGGTATTGATACTGTCTCCCAAGGCTTAAGAGAAAGATATATGGATCAGTGGGGCGGACAAGATATTTACCAAATTGGAACCATGTATGCTGCTTCACCGGCATGGGCTGGGCATGTACAGCTATATTTGAATAAAATTCAGGAGTTTGCTTTAAGCAATCCGCAAGAAGCTCTTTCGATTTCGATGTAATTCCTGTATAATGAGCTCTGTAACAGTTCGCTTCGACTCGCCCAGGTGGCGAAACTGGCAGACGCGATAGGTTTAGGACCTATTGCCGCAAGGCTTGGGAGTTCGAATCTCCCCCTGGGCACAACTATATGTCAGAAAGTACAATTAGTATTGACCAAGGAATTAATCCAGAAAGGACAGAACAGCTAAAAAGAGACGGATATTTAAGGCTAGCAGCAGATCTCTGGAATGCTGAAGAGATTGATAGATTGGTTAGAATGGGAGCTACGCGAGAAAAATACCAAGACGATTTGATCATTATTGAAAATCTTGAAAGAATATCAAACACCAAAGTAGATTTGGAAAAACTGATTGAAATATTAAGTAAAGGAGTAGCTGCGCTTCCTGGAAGAACAGCTGATATAATAAATCGATATTACGATTTAAACGGAACGGGAACTAAACCAACATTAGATGAAATTACGGAAAATTCAGAACCTAAAGTGAGCAAGAGAAGAATTTCACAACTTAGATTAGATGGACTTTCAAAAATAAATGAACGTTCAACAAAAGTTGTAAGATGGGCTTTCCAAATATAATTATGAAATCAATTCTAGCAAGACAAGAAGACGGAACAATACAGTTAACCATCACTATTCCTTGGAGCGTGGTTAAAAAAGCCAAAGAAGTAGCACTTGAGGCCTATTTAGCCTCATCTCAGCTTCCGGGGTTTCGTAAAGGCAAGGCTCCCAAGAAACTGGTTGAAGACAACCTTAACCAAGACCACCTAAGAGAAGAAGTCTTACGTAAACTGCTTCCTGAGGGCTACGTGGAGGCTCTAAAGGAGCATGCTTTAAAGCCTATCCTTAACCCCAAGATTCATGTTGAAAAGCTCGAAGACGACAAGGATTGGACCTTTACCGCTTTCACGGCCGAAGCACCCATAATTACGCTTGGAGACTACAAAGAAGCTGTCAAAAAAGTGACGGCTAAATCGAAAATAGTCGTGCCCGGAAAAGAACAGGCTCCGGCTAATTTTGAGGATATCGCCAAAGCGATTTTGGAAACCGCTACGGTCAGAATTCCTAAAATTATTATTGATCAAGAAGTAGACAGACTTTTAGCACAAACTCTGGATGAAGTTAAAAGACTTGGGCTTACCTTAGATCAGTATTTGGCCTCAACGGGCAGAAATACCGAAGCCTTGAGGCAGGAGTACGAAAAAAAAGCCGAGAATGACATTAAGCTGGAATTTTTGCTGCAAAAAATTGCCGAAGACGAAAAAATAACCGTTGAAGAAAAAGAGATTGATGAAGCTATAACGCAGGCTAAAACCGACGCGGAAAAACAGAATCTCCAAAACAACCGCTACCTTCTTGCCAGCATTATCAGGCAACAAAAAACGCTTGATTTCTTAAGAAGTCTGTGATATATAAGATAACGCCATGGCTACAAAAACAAAACAAGTAAAATTTTCCGATAAAAACTTTGTCGAAGCCGCCGCAAGAGACATCACCGGCGGTGTTATCAATTCTGTTAAGAACGACCTCCTGGAAAATAGCATCTCGGCAGCTTGGAAACAATTACTGCTTACGAATGCCGAAAAAGTGAATAAACAGGCTTTGCAAGCACAGGAGATGGCCGGTGACTTACGAGAAGGCGAAGAAATCAACTTCTCTAAAAACGAAAAAAGCGTACAAATTGAAGCCGCCATTGATTACAAAAGTGAAATTCTGCATTTTGAGAGAAAAACCACACAAGTCGAGCAAGGACAGCTTAACCAAAGAGTTGAACAAATCATGATCGAGCTAAAACAACTTAGCAAATCGGTTAAAGAATTAGAAGTTCAGGTTAAAGATGTTGATACTAATATGCTTCCACCGACTCCGGGCAAGTATCACGAGACTTTCTTTGAATACCTGTTGACGGTTCTAAAGAATGCCAGAGTGAGAATTGAAGATTCTTCAAATTGGCTAAATGTTGTTGGTAAAAAAGCTTCCCGAAAAGGCTATTGGGGAAATGCCAAAAAACATGGCACCAGTTACACTCTATCCGCTGATCGGGCCGTGTCTCAGCAGGTCGGATAATTAGTAATTGACAAGTCTTAATCTTTTTGGATAAAATTATCTTATAAAATGAAATCTTTATTTATTGTCAAGTTCCTTATTAACGCCTAAACGGCGGGGATTGACTTTTATAAAGACATACCCGCCTGAAATGGGCGGTTTTTTTATGGAACGGAGGTGAAAATTTATGGAAAACGAAAGATATACTGAAACGCCAAGATATCAGGATGTAACATTTGCTGGTTTTGGAGAAGATGATTGGGATCCACAAGCAGCAATAGGAAGAGCTGTAATGGATCATCGAAGAAGTCCCGAAGGGCACTTGGAAGCTGTTGCTAATGGAACGTGGCTGGTATCAAAAAAGCAACCGCAAGTTGTTTATGAAGCGTAGATTTTTATTGTTAAATTGAATTTATTTTGTTAGAATTAAACGGGTCTTTGAGGGAGGACTCGTTTAAGGGCTCTTAGCTCAGTTGGTTAGAGCGTTGCATTGACATTGCAAAGGTCAGAAGTTCGAATCTTCTAGGGCCCACTATGACAAGAGATGAAGCATACCAGATTCTCCATAGCTTGGTCAAAAATGAGAATTTGATTAAACACCACCTTGCGGCAGAAGCGGCAATGAAAGCCTTGTACAAAAGGCTGACCCCAAACCCAATTCCGCAAGAGGAAGAAGCCTGGGGCATTGTCGGACTGTTGCACGATGCCGATTATGAGTTGTGTAAAAACCATCCGGAAAGACACACTTTAATTTTGGAAGAAAAAATTGGCGATAAACTCGACCCGAAATTAATGCACGCCATTAAATCTCACAATTGGCAAAATATCGGCGTGGTTCCGAAAACCAAACTCGATTGGAGTATTTATTGCTGTGACGAGCTAACAGGACTAATTATTGCTGCTACTTTAATTCATCCCGAGAAAAAACTTGGACTATTAACCGTTGAATTCGTGATGAACCGTTTTAACGAACCCTCCTTTGCCAAAGGCGCAAACCGCGCCCAAATTATGATGTGCGAAAAAGAATTAACAATTCCTTTGACGGAATTTGTTGGCATAGTGCTTAGGGCGATGCAGGAAATTTCCACCACTCTTGGTTTATAAAATAAGCATTGACACCACCAGTGAACTTGAACTATTCTTTTCTTAAGAGATGGAAAAACAAGAACAAATACACGCGCCACGCAGACAAATATTTGTCAATAATTTTGTCGGTGGAATTGCCTGGGCGCTCGGAGTAACGGTCGGACTCGCTCTAATAGTTACAATCCTTACTCTTATTTTAAGAAACGTAAACTTTATCCCCTTTGTGGGAAATTTTGTCGCAGACGTTATCAAATTTGTTATCCAAAAAAATCAGAATTTATTAGCTAGATAATCTTACCAATACTTGATAAAATAACCCCATGGACAAAAACTTAAAAGACCATAAACAAATCGGCCAAGAACTCGAACTTTTTTTTACCCATGATTACGCACCCGGCGCACCGTTTTGGTTACCAAAGGGAATGATTATTTTTAAGGAACTGGAAAAGTATATCCGAGAATTAACCGACAAAGCCGGCTACGTCGAAACCTCGACTCCGATTATGATTAAATCTCAATTGTTTAAAGAGTCCGGCCACTGGATAAAATTTGGCGAGCACAATATGTACAACCTTGAGCTAAGAGAAGATGAAAAAGACGAACATCCAGAAAACTATACCCTAAAACCAATGAATTGTCCCGAGTCAACTATTCTTTACCGGTTTAGACCAAGAACTTATAAGGAACTCCCATTGAGATTGGCGGAAATCGGCAGGCTGCACCGAAGAGAAAAGAGCGGGGAAGTCAACGGACTACTAAGGGTCAGACAACTAACTATGGATGACGCTCATCTTTACGTCAGAGAAAACCAGATTTTCGATGAGGTATCGAACATTTTGGATATGATGATTACCTTTTACAAAAACTTCGGGTTTGAATACGAATTTCGGTTTGCAACCAGACCGGAGATTCGGGCAGGAAAAGATGAAGATTGGGACAAAGCGGAAAAAGATTTGGAAGAAGTGCTAAAGAAAAAAGGCATTAAAGCCGGCGATAAAAAAGGTGACGGCGCATTTTACGGACCAAAAATCGACATGCATATTAAAGACGCGCTGGGACGCGAATGGCAATTGGCAACCGTGCAACTGGATTTCCATATGCCTACCGCTTTTGATTTAAAATATGTTAATGAAAAAGGGAAGTTTGAAAAACCGGTGATGATTCACCGGGCAATTTTTGGCAGCTTTGAAAGATTTATCGGCATTTTAACCGAGCATTTTCAGGGAGCGTTTCCACTTTGGCTTTCGCCGGTGCAGATTTCCTTATTGCCAATTACCGACGCGCAAAATGAATTTACCAAAGACTTAGTTGAAAAATTAAAGTCCGCAGACATTAGAGTTGAGGCTGATTTACGTAATGAAAGGCTGCAAGCCAAAATTAGAGAGGCTACTTTACAAAAAGTCCCATATTTAGGTATAATAGGAAAACAAGAAACAGAAAGTGATACGGTTTCTGTTAGAACTTGCGGAGGAAAAGATTTAGGGAAAATTAAAATTGCGGATCTAATAAATAAGTTAAAAGAAGAAATTGATAAAAAGGTATAAAAGGCACGAAGACAATCGAAAATTTTACAGAGTTAACGAACGGATATATGCTCTGAGCCTTCGCGTTTTAGACGCAGAAGGAAAACAAATCGGCGTACTGTCGAAATTCGAAGCTCTGGAAGCTGCCCGAAGTCAAGGACTGGATTTGGTAGAAGTTGCCCCAATGGCAAAACCACCGGTCGCAAAAATTGTCGACTTCAAAAAATTTTTGTATCAGGAAGAGAAGAAGAAGCGGGAGGAAAAGAAAAAAACCAAAGCTTCCGAAACCAAAGAAGTCAGACTCGGACCTTTTATGAGCGATAACGACCTTGGCGTTATGGTAAGACGCGCCAGGGAGTTTTTAACAAATGGGGATAAAGTAAGGTTGGTCGTCTTTTTTTCGGGCAGGCAAATTACGCATCCCGAATTCGGACACAAAGTTTTGGATAAAACGATTGCGGATTTGTCAGATATTTCCAAAGTCGAGAGGGAAAGACGGCTCGAAGGAAGAAAATTAATTGTATTAGTTAGCCCGGATAAGAAAGGATCCGGAAAAGCTGCGCCAAGCAGCGCTCAAGATAAAAATGACCAAGAAGAAAATAAAGAGATCGGTGTCTAGAAGATTCGAGGTTACCAAAACCGGAAAAGTTTTGTTTGGACACCAATACGGCAGTCATAAAAAGCTGCATAAATCGAAAAGTAGAATCCGAAGACAAAAAGAAATCGGAATTCTTAAAGGCAGATTCGCTAAGAAAATTAAGAAAATGTTAGGCGAGGATTAATGAGACAAAGAAATATAAATTTTCGGCAAAGTCATTCAGAAAGGGCGGGCGAAAGTTCTTATAAAAACTTTCATCGGACAATTGTCAGAAACTTAAAGGGAGTTTTGAAATTAAAATTCGGAGGAAAAGAAAAATATGGCCAGAGTTAAACGAGGAATCGTCTCAAGAAGAAAACATAATAAGCTTGCAAGTCTTACCAAAGGCTACAGGGGTACCAAAAGCAGGCTGATTAAAGCGGCTAAAGAAGCACAGCTTCATGCCGGAGCTTATGCTTATCATGGCCGAAAATTAAAAAAACGAGATATCCGCGCTTTGTGGATAACTAGAATCAGTGAAGCGGCAAAAAAAGAAGGTGTTTCCTACAGCCGCCTTATGGACCAATTCAAGAAAGCCAATATTGAAGTGGACAGAAAAATTTTAAGCGATTTAGTGCTGAACAATCCGGAAGTTTTTTCCGAACTTATAAAAATCTCCAAACCAAACTAATCATCCTTCTGCTAGAATGTTTCTATGACAATTATTCCTTTTACCAAGCAAGGTTTTGAAAGTTTAAAGAAAGACTTAGAAGAAGAAATTACCAAAAGGCCTTTGGCGGTTGAGGTTTTGAAACGCGGCCGGGAAATGGGGGATCTAAGCGAAAATGGATTATACAAAGCGGCCAAGTTTGAACTCGCCAATATTGACAGGCAAATTAGACATCTCAAAAACCTTATTCTTTATGGTCGTACTTCTGAACCAAAAGATAATAACACTGTTCAATTGGGACATACTATAACGGTTGAGACTGGAATCGGGAAGAAAGAATTTCAAATTGTCGGCGAATGGGAAGCAAATCCCAAAGAAAACAAAATCTCAATTAAGTCGCCAATCGGCCACAATCTAATGGGACGTAAGGCAGGGGAGACAATCGCAACTAGAACTCCAAACGGATTTATAAACTACAAAATTTTGTCGATTAAATAAGGCTCTTCACAGTTTCAAAAAGTTTTAATCTATGCTATTCTTAAAGCTATGGAAGATGAATTAATTGATATTAAAAATACCGCTATTTCGTTTATTTTAGAAGCGGAAGATTTGGAAAGCCTGGAAGAAACCAAACTACAATTTTTGGGCCGCAACGGTAAATTAACTCTAGCAATTAAAAATATTACTAAAGTCCCGCCAGAAAAAAGAAAAGAGTTTGGCATTTTAGCCAATGAGGTTAAACAAACAATCGAAGACGAACTCGAGACGCAAAAGTCAAGACTAAAAAGTCAAAAAATAACCAAGTCGGTTGAAAAAATTGACGTTACCAATCCGGGAATCAAGCCACCATTGGGACATTTACATTTGGTCACACAGGCAATTGAAGAAATTACGGATATCTTTGGAAAAATCGGCTTTGAAAGAGTCCGTTATCCGGAAGTTGAATGGGATTGGTATGCCTTTGAAGCGCTTAACTTTCCCGCGGATCATCCGGCTAGAGATGATTGGGAAACTTTTTTTATCAAAGGAGAACCGGATCCAAAAAGAGGACCAATGCTTTTAACTCCCCATACTTCTTCGGGACAAATTAGAGAGATGGAACGATTAGGCAAGCCGCCAATCAGAATGTTAAATATTGCCAAATGTTACCGCCGCCAATCCGACATATCGCACGCTCCCATGTTCCACCAATTTGAAGGCTTAGTGATTGACAAAGACATTGCCATTACGCATCTTAAAGGAACCCTCGATTATTTTGCTAAATCGTTTTTTGGCCCGGAAAGAAAAGCCCGCATTAGGCCCTACCATTTTCAATTCACCGAACCGTCTTTCGAAGTTGATGTTACTTGCGGCGTCTGCAATGGCTTAGGCTGTAAGCTTTGCAAGGAAGGCTGGCTGGAAATGGGCGGCGCTGGCATGGTTCACCCAAACGTTCTAAAAGCCGGCGGGATAAATCCGCAAAAATACACCGGTTTTGCCTTTGGTTGGGGAGTGGAAAGAGTATTAATGATGCGGGAAGGACTAAAAATTGACGACTTAAGAATTTTATACTCAAACAATTTAGACTTTTTAGCCCAATTTTAAAATGAATATAAAAATTTTAGACAGTTGGCTTAGGGAATTTGTTAAAACCAAAGCAACTCCGCAAAAAATTGGAGAGTTACTTTCTTTATCTAGCGTTTCTGTGGAAAGGATTGAAAAATACAATAACGATTTTACTTACGATATCGAAGTAACCACTAACCGACCAGACTTAATGAGTGTTGTTGGAATTGCCAGGGAAACAGCGGTAGTTTTAAAACAAAACGGTGTTGATGCCAGTTTTCTTCCACCAAAATTTATTAAGCCACAGACGCCGAAAACAGATTTAATCGAAATAAAAAATGACCCAGCATTAGTCAACCGCCTTTGCGCGGTAGTCATGGAGATAAAAATGGGGGAATCACCTAAAGAGATTAAAGAGCGTCTTGAGACTTCCGGAACGAGAAGCTTAAACAATTTAATTGATGTTACGAACTACGTTATGAAAGTTACCGGACACCCAACGCATGTGTTTGATTTTGATAGACTAGATACCAAAACGCTGACAATCCGAGAAGCCAAAAGGGGTGAAACAATCAAAACTTTAGACGGAAAAGATTACTCCTTAAGTGGTGGCGAGATAGTAGCGGCTAATGATAAAAACGAAATCGTTGACCTCTTAGGAATTATGGGTCTTCAGAATAGCGTTGTTACCGCAAAAACAAAACGAATTTTGTATTTCATCAACAATAACCAGCCGACAAAAATTAGAAAGGCTTCCATGACATTGGGAATTCGAACCGAAGCGGCAGTCATCAATGAAAAAAATCTTGACCCAGAACTAGCTTACGACGCCTTACTTTACGGCATTGAAATGTTTGAAAAAATTGCCGAAGGAAAAATTACTTCGGACATCATTGACCTTTATCCAAACAAAATCGCCAAACGCTCCATTGAAGTTTCCTTAGGAAAGATTAATCAGATTATTGGTGTCAATGTTGATCCCGAAATTGTTTTACAATCGCTTTCTGGTTTAGGTTTTAAAGCACAAATTGTTGCTGGAAAAATAAAAGTTGAGGTTCCTTCGTTTCGAATTGGCGACGTCGAGATCGAAGAAGACGTTATTGAAGAAATTGCCAGAATCTACGGTTACCATAATCTGCCAAGCATTTTACCGCCACAAACTGCAATTCTGGCCTATAAATTTGCTGACCAATTTTACTTCGAGCAAAGAGTAAAAAATGCCATGAAGTATTGGGGTTTTACCGAGATTTATTCCTACTCCATGGTTTCGCAAGAGCTGTTTGAAGGACCGCTCGGAGAAGCGGTAGAAATAGCTAATCCTTTAAGCGAAGAACTTGTTTATATGCGTAAAACTCTTGTACCGAGCCTTTTGAAAGTAATCTCTGAAAACAAGAATCAAGAGAACGTCAAGATATTTGAAATTGCCAATATTTATAATAAGCGTTCAAAAGATTTGCCAGAGGAGCTAATGACTTTTGCCGGAATAATTAAAAAGAGTAAAGTAACTTTTTTTGAAGTAAAAGGGTTGCTTGAACAGCTTTGTGGTGATCTGGGAATTAAAAATTTAAGCTTTAAAACTTCGGAAAAATCCGGCAATGGCGCTTCTGTCTATATCGAAAAGGAATACTTGGGGGAAATTGAAATTTTAGACACCAATCTAATTGATTTCGAACTTAATTTTGCGTTATTAATAAAACATGCAACCCTAAAAAAGGAATATAAACCTTTAAATAAATTTCCGCCAATCATTGAGGACTTATCAATTACGGTAGATACCGACGTCAAAACCGATGAACTGATTGCAAATATTCAATCCCAAAGTAATTTAATTACCAACGTCAGCTTAAAAGACTCCTATAAGGATTCCCGTACTTTTCACATTAACTATCAAGACCCTGAGAAAAATTTGACAAATGAGGAAGTTTCTAGGGTAAGAGAAAAAATTATCTCCTCCCTGAAAGATGAATTCAAAGCTTCTGTAAGATAAATTAAGGGGTCGGTGTTGGAGTTTCCGTTGGGGTCGGTGTTGGCGTTTCTGTTGGATTATTTGAATTCTCCTGATAATCAGAGGTGTCCGTCGGCGGATAATATTCGGGATGATCGGCGGCGTAAGTTTGCTTAATCCAAGCGTTAATTCCGTCCTGCCACCTGTTTTTCCCGTCGGTGGAAATCGGGTCGCTTTCCTTAAACACTACGAAGTCTTTAGTGTCATAGTCTCCGGCGGCAATTTCCGAAGAGTTTGCTAGCTTTCCGCCTTGATGCTTTGATAATTTTAGCGTTTGATAAATTGCCGATTGTCCCGTCGGCTCGGTCCCTTTAATAAAATACTCACTTCTGGTTGGCTGTCCGCTCTTTGGCAATCCGCCGCCTAACGCATCTATCTGCATTGCGATGACATCGTCGGGTTTTTGCACTGTCTCATCTGGCTTTCCTTTTATCTTTAAAACGAAACTCATGATTTTATTCCAAATCGGCGCCGCTCCGGTAATTCCGGAGGCAACTTTATTCATTGGTGTATTGTCGTTATTTCCGACCCAAACTCCAACCGCGTAGGAAGGAGTGTAACCGATTGTCCAGTTGTCGCGGATGTCATTGGTGGTTCCGGTTTTCACCGAAACGCTGGGGTGGCCGGCGACAACCAACTGTGAATAAAGTCCAAATTCCATAGACCTAGCAGTGTTATCCAAAAGAATATGGGAAATTAAAAAGCTAATTTCCGGCGAAAAAATTCGCTGCATTGATGGCGGGTTATATTTATATAAAACGTTTCCTTTAGCGTCATCGACCTCAAGAATTGAAACCAAAGGCATTTTTTCTCCACCATTAGCAAATACACCGTAAGCTTCCATTTCGTCAACCAAACGGACATCTCTTCCGCCCAAAACCAATGAATAACCGACATTGGCCATATTAGCGTCTGTTGGCTGCCAGTTATCAATTCCCATATTGTAGGCATTCTGCATCACGTTTTTTATGCCGACCATCGCCAGCATTTTTACCGCCGGAACATTGATAGAGTTAGCCAAAGCAAACCTTACTTGAATTGGCCCCCGATATTTACTGTCATAATTAACAGGAATATAATCTTTCTCACTGTCTTGGGTTTTAAAATTTGTCTGCGTGTCCATCAATAGTGTTGCCGCTGTATAACCTCTGGAGAAAGCGGTGGCGTAGGTAACTGGCTTTAAAGAAGATCCCGGCTGCCTGTAGGCGGTGGCGGCGTTAAAATTTCCGTCGTTTTTGGTATCGAAATAGTCTTCAGACCCAACCATTGCCAAAATCTCGCCGGTTTTGGGAATTGTCACCATTGCCGCGCCGTTTCCCACATTAAGACTTTTATCGCCGGCGATTTCTGTTTTAACAATTTTTTCGGCCTCCTTCTCGATGTTATAGTCAAGCGTGGTTTTGACCCTTAAACCACCGCTTTCCACTACCTGCTCACCGAATTGATTAATTAGTTGTTGTTTGACGTAAAAAACGAAATGCGGTGCCCTAATTCCAATGCTATTTTCGGCAAACTGGGCATTGGTAATTTCTTTTAAGGCAGCGTCCGCCTGCTTTTGTGTAATATATCCGTCCCGAACCATCGCCGCTAAAACTACCTGTGTTCTTTGTATATAATACTTGTTGCCGGAAAACGGAGAATAAACGCTGGGACTTTGCGGTAAACCGGCGATAAACGCGCTTTGCGCCAAATCCAAATCTTTGACGTCTTTATTAAAGTACAATTGGGAAGCTGCCTGAACGCCGACCGCCGAACCGCCATAACCGACATCATTTAAATACATTTCCAAAATCTGATCCTTTGAATATTTTCTGTCAACCTGAATCGAAAGCATCAGCTCTTTTATTTTTCGAGGAAGCGTTTGTTCGGAAGAAAGTAACACGTTTTTCACCAACTGTTGCGTGAGAGTTGAGCCGCCGGAAAGTCCTCGCAACAGTACAATGTTTAACGCCGCTCTTATATAACCTGTAATCGAAAATCCACTATTGGTATAAAAATTCCGGTCTTCAACCGAAATAGTCCCTTCTTTTACATACTTGGGGATATCCGACAAATTAACGTAAAGTCTGTTTTGATTTTGATAAACGGAGTAGAGAAGCGCGCCGTTACGGTCATAAATTCCGCTCGATTGATTGGTCTGGGCGGCGATTAACTTTCCCGGAGTCGGTAAGTCGCGTCCATACCAAAGGAACAGAACGAACATTAAGATGATTAAACCAATCAAGCCAAAAAAAGCGTACTTTGCCAAACGGCTATAAAGAACTGCTCGTGGAGTATTTTGTAACCCCAATCTCTTATTGAAATTGCGTCCGAAATTTGGCAAACCTGGAATATTAAGCGTAAAATATTTGTTTCTTCTTCGGCGAAGCCTGCGGCTATAATCCAACATAACTTATATCAGTATAACACAAATTTACGCATGATTTAAA
>DATKGX010000048.1:0-99987 GCA_035510555.1 Patescibacteria group bacterium
GAAAGAAGCTCTATTTTTTCTGCATTTGTTACGGGCCCTAAAATGTCTACTCTTCTTCTTACAGAACTCCTCATTACAATATCCGTTAATCCAGATGCTTCGGTACCCCAACCTGCAATAATAAGCCTTGCGGAAGGTAAATCTCTTAAGATATCTTTAAATATATCCACAAGCAAATCAACTCTTTTATATCCTTTTATTCTTCCCAGGTATAACAAAGTCGGAACAGAAAACTTTTTAATTAATCCTTTTCTTTTGCTATTAGGCTTATCGATTCCACAATAAACAACTTTTATATTCTTTGCTTTAAATCCTATACTAACTAGCTCCTCTTTCGTTGTTTCTGATATCGCTACAACTTGGACCCCTCTATAAATAATGGGGAAAACATATTGCTCTATGAAATAACCGATATAGCTAACAGGGAAATGAAGTTGGTAGAAGAATTGATTCTTATGAACATGATAAACAAATGCTACCTTAGGAATTCTTGAGAAAAG
This sequence comes from Patescibacteria group bacterium, assembly GCA_035510555.1. Classification (GTDB taxonomy): domain Bacteria; phylum Patescibacteriota; class Microgenomatia; order Levybacterales; family UBA12049; genus DATKGX01. The sequence goes on from DATKGX010000048.1 coordinate 501, forward strand.
CGGCGTAAAAAAGGGTATCCCATTTTGTACATCTATGATAATGTCAACATTTTTCCTAAGTTTTTTAAAATAGTAAATTGGCGCCCAAAAATATAAGGAGAATGTTCCCCCCTTTCTGATTATTTTTATTCCTTGATATTCTTCTTCATCGGCCAATTTTTGATACGGATCCTGACCGCAAAATACTGTGACTTCATGTCCCATCTTAACCCACCGTTTTGCCAGCTCAAAGACATAAATTTCGCCTCCTCCTGCCCAGCTATGTTTTAAATCACGCCAATTAAAAATTAAGATTTTCATTTATAATAATTAGTTTTTACTCTTGAAAAAACTTTAACCGTATCCACAAGCATTTTAAGAGCGACTATAAAAAAGTTAAGCCTCGTAATGGTTCCCTTCCTAAAATTCAGTTTAACCGGAGCTTCATATATCTTCTCGTAGCCCATTTCTTTGGCAATTACTAAGGCTTCTATATCAAAGGCAAAAGTTTTAACAGTCAGTTTGGGGAAAACTTCCTTCGCCACCTTTCTTTTGAATAGCTTTAATCCCGCCTGAGTGTCTCTTACATTTAGCCCAAACAATAAATGAACTATGTTTTGATAGCCCCATGAAAGAATTTTTCTAACGAAAGGGTATTTGACTTTTGACTGGGGATGGAGCTTGCTGCCTATTGCTATATCCGCATTTTTTGTCTCCATATGACTTAAAAGGGCAGGAATAGAAGTTGGATCGATATCCATACCTGCATCAATAAATCCAATAATATCCCCTTCTGCCTTTGCAACACCAAATTGCACGGCATATCCTTTACCACAATTCTTAGCATAGCCAAATACATGTAAATTCTTGATTCTTGATTCTTGATTCTTGATTCTTACGTAAGTTTTATCCAGGAAACCGTCGACGACGACAATAATTTCATGCCTAAAAGGAAGAGACGATAAAACTTTATCGAGGTTTTTGATATCCTCTATGATTGTTTTTTCTTGTTTATAAGCAGGGACCACTAATGATAATAATTTGATCTTTTTCATCAAACCTTATAAATTCTTAAGCACAAGTATAGCACAGTTAAACTCAGGATTTAAGATGCGCAATTTAAGGGTTTTTAATCAATCGCAGAAGCATTAAGAAAGGTGATATTCTTTTTAATCCGCGCTACACCTGCATAGTTTTTGAAAAAAATAAACAGTAAAACAGTTAAAAGTGACGCAGAGACTACCATAGAAATAACTACTATCTGATAGAAATTTGAATGGAAAATGTAAATTAAGATTATCTGTGCCAAAGCGGCTACTACAATCAGCGGCGCGATTCTTATTTTATTTAGAGACAGGAAAAAGTTTACGCAAACGTTAATCAAGCTAAAAATTGTGAGATTTATTCCAAAGAAACCGACCAATCCCGCAATTGCCAAATAGCCTCTCCCTCCCAAAAATAAATTAACCACGAATTTTGGGAAGAGAAAATAAAATCCCGTTATTGAAATCGATGGTATTAAAACTAGAAGTAGCGCAAGGTAAAAAAGATTATTAAAATTTAGGCCAAGATTATGCCTTCTGATTAAAAGCGGAAGCATCACCGTTGGAATTGGAATCGTAAAATAAAAGATTACTTTTCCAATCAATGAAAGACCGGCGTAAAAAGCGGCTTGAGGAGGATTAAAAAAATGCTTTACTAAAACTACATCCGTTGACGTAAAAGATGTCATAAATAAAACAGCAATGAAAATAGGTAAGGCGTGTTGAAGGATTTCTTTGGTTGGGATATGAACTTCGTTATCTGTATTTTTGGAGAAAATAAACTTCAACGGTATAAGAGCAATGATAAACGCGCCTAACCCCATCAGGACTATCGCCCAAAGACCGCTAAAAGCTCTAAAACCAAGAAAAACCAGTATAATTCCAGCGATTAGCTTAATAACTCCGCTAAAACCACTGACAAACGCCAAAAACTTAAACTTTACCAGTCCTTGTAAAAAGCCTGTGTTAAGAATTTGAATATAGCCAGCAGCCACGCAAAGCCCAGCGACAAAAACATAGAAAATATTATCGAGGTGAAGAAAATCCTTAATCAACGGAGAAAAAATAACAAAAGAGAGTGAAATTAAAAATGAAAATAAAAAAACGATTTTGAATGATTTTTTGTAAAAACTCCGTAGCTTGCCTAATTGATTTCTGCTGTGATAATCGGATGCAAATCTAACGAGAATTGTGTTTATCGAACCTCCAGAGATAGAAGCCAAAGTAATTATCGAGAGAAGGCTGGCAAAAATTCCATAGTCAACGTATGACAGATTTCTGACTAAAAAAAGGTTTAGAAGAAAGGCTAAAAAATTGGCAAAAATTGATCCGGCGAAAATATAGAAACTCCCGGTGATTAATTCGTGTTGTACAAGCTTTTTACCTGCTGCAAAAATTTTATCTCTCACTCAATAATTCCTTTGTAGACGTCCAGCGTTTTCTCAGCGGTCTTTTTCCAACTGAATTGTTCCACATTTTTTAAGCCTTTTTTCGATAGTTCTTGCTGCAGTTTTTCATCACTAAAGACTTTCTTTATCCCCGACGCAATGTTTTCAACGTCGCATGCGTCTACGTAAAAAGCAGCGTCGCCTGCAACTTCCGGGACTGATCCTTCCTTGCTGGTAATAACCGGGCAACCGCAAGCCATCGCTTCTAAAATTGGCAATCCAAAACCTTCATATAGGGATGGCATTGCAAAAACCGTTGCCAAGTTATAAATTTGTACCAATTCTTCGGCTGAAACAAAACCTAGCCTTATTATCTGACTGCTGACTTCTGACTGCTGACCATCGATTGCCTTTTGCACTTTAACTAAATCTGCATTCCAAGGATTATTTCTGTCATAATCTTCTGAAACTAAACTTTTACCCACCATTACTAATGGGATTTGTGTCTTTTTGGCAGCCTCTATTAATCTTGGCAAATTTTTATTCCAGGTCACATCTCCAACGTAAAGCAAGAAACGTTCGGGAAGCCCATATCGTTTCTTAATTTCCAATTTCCAATTTCCAATTTCCAATTTCTTGAACCCTTCGCCTGCTGCCAGGTAAACAACGTGGATTTTGCTCTCCCTAACTCCAGCGTATTTCTGAATGTCTTTTTTTGAAGATTCTGAGTCTGTTAAGATGGCGTCCGCCCGCTTTAAGGCAAATCTTTGCATCTGCCATTTAATTTCGCCCTTAATTCCTCTTGGGAAAGCTTCCGGAAAAACGATTGGTGTTAAATCATGCACAGTGACAACGGTTCTAAACCTTTTATAAATTGGAAGCGCTAAAAAAAAGGGCTCAAAGTAAGGGAAATGAACAATTGCAACGTCTTTTGGCAGTTTTTCGCCCCTTTGAAAGAAAACGTAATTATTTTCCGGAAAATATTTTAAGAATGCGCCTTTAAGATTTTCTAGATAGAACCCGGTTCCTCTTACTTTATGCCCTGTCTGAAGCGGTGACGCGTCAATTGCTATCTTCATGCTTTCCTCTAATATACCATGTTTTAATGATTAGCGTCACTATAACTATGAATGAAATTAATGAAATAAATGCAGACATTGCTCTAATTGGAGTATCGCCAAAATCTACCCCTAAAGAATGTTTACCTTTGAGTACGGGAATCACGATCAGTCCTTCGTTATTTTTTTGAATTTGGACTACTTTACTGTCAATTTTTGCTTCCCAACCTGGGAAATAAGCGGTATTTAAAGTTATCATTGAGGGTTTCGAAACCGTGACTACAAACTGATAATTTGAGGATTTAACAACTGATTTATTTACAACTACGTCTTGATTACTTTCTATTTTGGCGCTCATTCTTACTGGTTTTGCCTTAAACCATAAAGTGTTAAAAACATTTCCGATACTGTTGGTTCCGTCAATAAAGTTTGAACGCGTCATGTAATAGCTGTCGGCTCTATCCATGTAGTATGCAGGATGGGCATAATTAAATCCCAAAATAATCGGCGATACTAAAATAATTACCCAAAAAACTTTTTGTTTTATGAAATAGGCCACACCTGCTGCCAAGAAAGAACAAATCAAAATTTCAAGGCTTAAGAATCGCCAAGGAAACTGAAAATAGTTAAACAACGGCATTACTTTCCAAACTGGTAACGAAACCTGCAGCATCAATAATGCAACAAGGAAAAAACTGATAATGAAGTAGACAATTAACTTAACCCGGTAATCTTTTTTCCTGAAGAATTTAAAAAGAACTATAAAAGCTAAAAATACTGCCAATAAATTCGCTATTCCGATTTGTACAGACATTTGATCACCCAGTCCTCCTCCGTAGAATCCGGATCCCCAGGACGGAGCGATCAGTTGGTAAAGGTCAACGAAATTACTTTTATAATCATATATTTGTAAGCCTACCGTAAATTTTGTTTCCAAAATTGCCGGAATCCAAAATATCGATGCAAATCCTAATCCTATGAGTAAAATTACAATTAACTTTAATAAATTTACAATTTTTTGCTTTGAAGATGATATTAATAATAATCCATAGACAATAGCAAACGGGAAAAATATTAAGGCGAGTATATTATGCGAGAGTATAATTAAGCCGAGAACCAGTGCCGTTATGGGTAAAAAAACGTTTTTATTATCTTTTAAGACTTTCGTTAAAACCCACAAAAAGGCCGGGAATAAAGCTAAAGCCCAAACCTCGCCGACTGAACCCCTGATATATGTGTCTACGAAAAAATAAGGAGAGAATAAATAAAATACCGTGCCTACCAATGCCCCTTTTTCGTCAAAGAATGATTTTGCCCATAAATAGAAAGAGAAACCAGCCAGCAAAATGGCTGTGAACATATTTAATTTAAAAGCATCGATAAAGCTTATTCCAAAGGCATGAAGAAAAGAGGCAAAATAATTTGGGAGAGGATAAACATAACTAAATAAAGGAATTCCATAACCATAATTTAAATCAGACGCCCAGCGCGGGAACAAATTACCGTCTCTTAAGGCTTTATCGAACTCATAAAACCTGACTACATGATATTCGCCGTCATGGGTTGGCAGCAACCCCTGATGCAAAAGAGCAAAACCGGCAATAAGAGCAACGATAAACACAAACAGCGTTTGCCTTGTAATTATTTTTTTCATAAACTTATATCTCGAAAACTACTCCATTGTTATCCTCATAATCGATTTTAAGATATTTTCTAAATAGTGTTAGATTTGCATCGCTTTCATTTTTTGCAAAATTATTTTTATAAATCACGATACGTTTTATTTTATAACTTTTCGTGATACTTTTTATTTCGTTAATGTTATTGCCGGTTAGAATCTCCTTTTCCGCCAATTGTCTTGATGTCGGATCTGCCCCATAAAGATAGCTATATCTTGGCAGGCCCAAAAATATTTTCTTGCCGATTAAAGATAACGGATCATAGATTTCGCCATTGGTGACAACTGTTTCGTTATTTGGAATATTATGTAAAACCCAAGTCATTAGCTTGTTATTCGGATAATCATCTATTTTGGCAAAAACATCGTTTTTAATGACCATAAAGTTAATTAAGCCTGATAAAATCAGGAGGAACAAAACGAGTACAGACAATAGCTTCAGTAAATTATTTTTATTCCATAAATAAACAATCACCAAGGCGGAATAAAAGTTGGCAAAAATTATCCAATAATTTAAAAATTTATGATTATCAAATATATAATTTCCGAATTGGAAAAGGTTAACCATAATTAGAAGCGGCAAAAAGCACAGGAATATTTTCCGCTGCGTTTTATTGCTTAAAAAGAAGCCGAGAGGAATAGTGATAACGCTTATGCCTAAATTCCAAATCCAGAAAATTAAGACATTATTAATTGATAATTTATCAAAGACCAAAAATCCCGGAGTAAAAGAAACAAGCGCTGTGGAACCTAATTTGATTAAAATAATCTGCGGCAAGGCTACGATTGAGGATATTAGCAATAGAATTATTATCTGTTTTCTAAAATTTGGAAAGACAATCAAGAAGCTTAACAAAACAACATATAATCCAAAAAAAACAGAGATATGCCAAAATGGCAGAAGACCAAGTAGCAAACCTAGAAAAATAAATTGTCTTTTGGAAAATCTTTTATCTAGCTCGGATAATAAACAATAAATTATCCATACTCCGAATAAAATTCCAAAAATAAGGTGCCTTTGGTTTAAGTATGTGTTTAAATTCCAAAAAACCGCCACCGTTGTGTTACCAAGCGGACCATTTCCTAGATAAAAGGAGTTCCGCCAAAATGAGAAAAGCAAATTTAGACCCAGATGATTATTGGAGAAAAAACTTAAAAAAGACAAACTACTATTAAACAAAAATAATAAACACGCAATAAATCCAATCCTTTTACTTCTAAAAATATGCGCCGCTAAGTAATAAATCATTGCAATTAAAAAACTAAACGAAATTGCGCTAATTAAATTAAAAGCCAGATCTATTCTTAATCCCAAAAATTCAAATATACCGGCAAAAAAATCAAACATAAAATGATAAACAAGACCGGAGGAAGCAAAAAAAGGTACCTCTGCGGGAAAATTATTACCTAGGGAAAATGATCTAATAAAAGGGATATGCGCTCCAAAATCCTGATATAAATTTGACGCAATTAAGAATTGGCCGGAGTTTGCATCATAGCCAAAAGATTTTGCAAAAAACCATAAAAAGAAAAATAATAGACAAAGGAATAAAATTTCTTTTTTTCCAAATACTGGTTTTGAAAATTTAAAATATTGATATTTAATTATCAACAAAAAGCCCGATAGTAAAAAATATACTATTAAAGATGGTAACAACGCTTTAAACACATAAGCTGATAATACGTAAATAAATGATGCTGAGACTAATGAACCGACGACAAAAGAATTAACCGTTGCGATAATTCTATTTTTAGAATTAACTAAAAAGTTTTGCGATAGAATTACTCCATTAGTAAAAATTGATATGAAAAATAATAACCACAGCATTATTTTTTATTGATGACAAACTTAGACTTTGCTAGCAGAAAATAAATTACTGTCAAAAGGGGAAAAATAAAACTTACGACAGATTTAATAAGCGGCGTTGGTCCAAAATAAGTTCCCAGAAGCATAAAAGGCAAATCTCGCAAAAGCAAACTGAATGAAAAAGTAAGATAGACATACTTCATTAGACGATTCTTGATCAATGGGATAAAAATCAAAAACCAAATTGCATACCATGGATATATTTCTTCCCTAATAGGAGATAAAAGAAAAATTAAAAACATCAAAAGAGAAGATAAATAATATACTTTTTCCCAATCTACTTTTCTGCTTTTGAAATAATTAAAAACTACGTATGCAAAAACAGGCAGTAAAAATAATGTTGCAAATTTTATCAATATCGAAAATGTAAGAAAAAGAATTAACCAAAACCATTTTTTTTCTTTTAGGAAATAGAGCGCTACTAAGGCAAAAAACATCATGACGATATCGTTATGTCCGCTGGCTAGGATTTCCAAAATTACTAAAGGATTTAAAGCAAAAAAAGCCGTGAGGTAGATATTTTTAGACAACCTATGGAGAATAATTATAGTTCCCAGATAAAAAGCGAGTGTAAAAAACTTAAAGGTAAAAAGCGTGACAAGAAAATTACCAAAACCCAAAAAATAAGGGATACCCGTTAATAAAATCCAAAAGGGGCCATACAACGCTGTTTTATTGGCCGCATGCATAAACAGCAAAATAGGATCGCCGGTAAAATGAATTGGCATAATTAAATATGGATTTTCGTGGTATAAAAACAGTACCTTAGACGTTGCGATATAATTAAAAATGTCATAAGAAACCGTTGCCGGGTAAGCAAAGAATAAAATTAGAGCGGTTGCGCCAACAATAAGTTTGAATTCTCTGGAATTAAAAATCCCTCTCTTGAAGAAGTTTAGGAATATTAAATAGAAGACGAAGAATATAACAATAATTGATGCATAAATTGCTGTGACAGCAAACCTTTGCGTAAAAGCGAGACCGGTAAAAATTTGTTTAAGGTAAATTAAATTGGGATCGATAAAAAGGTAAGAAAATACAGTTATGAAAATTAAAAACAATATATATAATCCGAGAATGACTTTTTTCATAGGAATTTTTCTCTAATCGCAATTGAATTATCGATAGAAGCTTTAAGATTTAAGCGAGTGGGTAAAGATTTCTCGGGAGACCATGTAAAGTTTGCCGGAATTTCTTGTTTTAATTTTGTCAGAACTTCGATGTGTTTTTGGGCGGCTTCGCTAAGAAGTTTACTGTCCGCCAATATGTTCTCTCCTTTATTTTGCGCTTTTAGAAGATTTGGTAAAGTATTTGTAAAATATGCATCGGACTTCTCAAGAGCACTAAATCCCAATAAATACTGATTATATTCAAATAATGTTTTTGCTTCAACTAAATATTTATCTGATTCTTTAAGGTTATAGTTAAATTGTCCGAAATCCCCGAAATACCAATACTTCAAAAGTGCTTCCTCCACTAAATGCAATTTGTAATAAATGCCTCCTGGCATCGTAGAAGGATAAGGAAGAACGTAACTGGAGTCAGCGTAGGAAGTCGAAGTCAGAAATAAAAGAGTTATTAAAAGAAAAAGAATGACAAAGATTCTTGACAAGTTTGAATTTTGAATTTGTAATTTTATTTTTTGTGCCATTGCCATGCGGTTTTAACAATTGTCTCAAGATCGGAATATTTCGGGCTAAAATTTAATTCGGATTTTATTTTTGTTGGATCAGCAACTAGTTCATCTGCGTCACCGGGACGTCTTGGAGAATTTTGAATATCAACTTTCTGACCCGAAACTTTCTCGACCATCCCAATAATTTCTCTATTTGAAAATCCTACTCCGGTTCCAACGTTGTAAATATAATTTCCGGGGTCTAACTGTAGCTTTTTAATAGCCAGAACGTGTGCTTCGACTAGATCTAACACGTGAATATAATCTCTCACGCAGGTTCCGTCTTTAGTCTTATAATCAGATCCAAAAAGATTAAACTTTTTATTCTCCATCAACGCGCTTATTACTTTAGGAATTATGTGACTTTCTGGATTATGCTGTTCTCCCATTAAGCCATCTAGGGAAGCGCCGGCCGCATTAAAATATCTTAAGGCAACCGAGGAAAGCTTTTTTGTCTTTCCGTACCAATCGATAATTTTTTCAACCATTAGCTTACTTTCCCCGTACGGATTGGTTGGTTTCGTCTTGCTACTCTCCGGAATTGGAATTTGCTCGGGATTTCCATAAACGCCGGCCGAGGAAGAAAATATAAAATTATTAGTTTCCGTTTCGGCCATCTCCTCTAGAATATTGAGTGAGGAAAAAACATTGTTCTGAAAATAGAGATAAGGATTTTCCATAGACTCGCCCATCGAAATGAAACCGGCAAAATGTATGACGCCATCAAACTTATCCTTAAAAACCGCTTGCACGAAATTTTTATCGAGTAGGTTTCCAACCACTAACTTTGCTCTTGAATCGACAGCTTCTTTATGCCCTCTCTCCAGGCTATCTGCCACCACGACTTCATCTCCTTGCTCTAATAGTCGCTTTACCATAAAGCTTCCGATGTATCCTGCTCCGCCGGTTACCAAAATCTTCATAACTTACTTATTATATAATTTTTCAAAGAAAAAGTGGACTTTAATTGATCTTTATTAAGCCAACCTACCTGGTTATCATAAACGGAAGATGCATTGACGCTTACCCATAAGCCTTTCTTATCATCTTCCGCCAGCTTCGCTGGGCTTATAAAACTTAAGCTCTCGATCCTTACGGGTGTTGTTAATATCGTGAGACGCTTTCCCGGACAATCCTTTCCGTAGCAATTAATACCTATCCTTACTCCGTTTTTGTCTAATTCCCCTGCGTTTCTTAATAGAAGACTTAACGGCAAACTGTACCCGGAGTTTTCATGCTTATAATCGTAAATTGAAAATTTCTGATTCGGATATTTTTGGTTTAGAGTTTTGATAATCATTTCCTCCGAGCTGATTGCGTTTTTATAGATAAAAGCGTTTTTGATAGTTAACCAGTTCATTAAGATAAGAAAAACCAAAAGAATTAATCCTAAAGATTTAACCAATTTATTTCTAAAAGTAAAAAACTGCTCGATTAGAAATGCCGTAAAGATTAGGATAAACGGAATTAAATAAATTAGGTAATCGTCTGTTCTTTCTCCTCTATATGATTTATTGATAAAAAGTAGGATTAAAAAAATTATTCCTAGAAAAAACATCTGCAGGGAGACCCTTTTACGGAAAATAGAGAGAAAGAAAGTTAAACCGCTTGCAAAAAATAAAGCTAAGCCTACCCAATAAAAATTGCCGACGACTCTTCCCCAATAGACAGGGAAATAATTAAATAAGAAAAGCTTCCAACTGTTTGGAACGTAGATTCTATATTGTGCGATTAATAAATAATCAAGAATATTTCTGGTGTTAGCAAAACTTTGATGAGCATCCCAATACAGTATCGGAAGCGATGGAATAAAAACTCCTAAACAAGTGACGAGAAATGTTGTTATTCTTTTTTTGAGAGAAAATTTCGGAATAAATAAAACAGCCAAAGCAAAAATTAATAAATTTATCGCTTCGTAATGCATACTTATTGCCAGTCCGATTGATATTCCCATTAAGAAACTGAAGATAATTTCATTTTTTTGCCACACCTTAACGAAACAGATTATTGTCAGAATTGCGAAAACCGTCACGAAAGTAGGATTACCCAGTTCAATTGATTTTCCGACATACTGAGGGGAAAGCATTGCTAAAATTCCGATAATGATTGAGAATCTTTTCCCGATTAAGATTTTTCCGAGGTACATTAAAAGAACAACGCTAATAATGCTGATTATTCCGGTAAGAATCCACGGTGAGCTGATTGAGAAAGGGAAAATAATGTAGGAAGCCATTACCAGCCAATAATAGATACCACCAGTCACAAAGGGTCCGGCGGAGCTAAACGGTCCCATCAAAGGCAATTGATGCCTGCTTAGCGCTTCCAGGGCAATTATCGCGTCTCTGGCATTATCTGAGCCGATGCCCCACCTGTTTGGAAAATTATAAAACCTGATCACCAAGGTTAGCAATGTAATTAAAGTTACAGAGGCTTTATATTTGTCTAATGACGGTCTGAAGTTATCGAGACGTTTTAAAAAAATTTTATGCATTTTTGCCTGCCAAAAGGTAATCTAAATAAGAAACCGGAAACCGTAGAGCTGAGAAAAACGAAAATACAAAACCCTGCCACCAGTCCATAAACCCCTTATGTCTAATATAGGTTAACAAAAACCAATGCGTTGGCTTAAGAAATAAATAAAGACATCCGTAATAAACTTTTTGTAAGAGATTTTTATGCTGTAACTCTTCTCTTATCTGAACTGCGGCAAACTGATTATAACGATTCCATTTATTAAGATAGTGGGAAAAATTTTCGTAAGGATAATGAAGTAAAGCCGATTTAAGATAACCAACTTTCCCTTCAACTACTGCTTGTTCATGGACGTCTTTCTGTGGAAGTTTGCCTTTACCGTTTCGATAGAATCTTAAGGTGTAATCAGGATATTGCCCACCCTTCATTAAGAATCTTCCCAAAAACCAATTTTTTCTTGGCATCCAATAGCCGTTGAACTCTTTCGAATCTTCTTCTAGAATTTTTTTAATTTCTTCTTTTTGTCCTGCGGAAACATGTTCATCTCCATCTAATTGCAATATCCAATCTTTCGTCGCCATCTCAATTGCCATTTGCTTATTGATATGAAAGTTAGGCTTATTGGTGGTTATTTTTACCCTAGCCTGATATTGTTTGGCTATTTTTACCGTTTCATCAGAAGACATACCGTCAACAATTACTATTTCATCCGCTAGATCTTTAACGCTATCTAAACATGCAGCTAAATTTTTCTCCTCGTTATAAGTGGCAAGAACGACCGAAAGCATTTGCTTCATAAGCAATATGATACTAGGAAAATCTTCCCTTTACAAACCTAAAGCTCAATAAACTTGCTAAAATTACCAAACTTGCTGCGGAGAGAAGATCACAAATTAGCCGTAACTTTGTCTCGGAATACTTTGCTTCAATCGTATAATTTCCTTGATTAAGAAAAAACAGCATGGTTCCTCGATATTGCATATTCTGAAATTGAATAGTAACCGGTACGCTGTTAGCTAAAATCTCCCAACCCGGAAAATAGAGCGTATTTTCTTCAAATAAAGTTCTCTTTGCGACGTTCACCGTGTAAAGATGATCCGTCGAGGTCCTTTTTATTTCTTTAATGGTTGCCTTACCGTCAAGCATTTCTAAATGGCTTTTTGGCGCATGCTCCATAAACCTTACCGACCAAAGAGGCGAACTCTCACCGGTATCAGTCGTACTAGGATATATACCGGTATAAAAACCGGCCGGTTTATATAAATAATCTTTGGCTTTAAAATAATCCTTACTAATAAACAACACTATGGCGATTAAAATTAATACTAAAATGAGCTGCAATTTTTTGGGAATTTTAGAAATTAGCATAGCAGCTAATATTGCTGTTGATAAAACAGCAATCGCCAGAAACCGCCAGGCAAATTGAAAGTTTTGCAGAAGAATTATTCTTTCCCAGAGAAAATTAGAGATGGGCAGCATTAAAAATATTGCCAACAAGGTATATAAAAGGCATAACAATATAAGTAGATAATTTTTGTCTTTTTTCAACCAAAAGATAATAGCTAAAACCGGGGATAAGATTAATGCTAACCATTGAACTATTCCCAGTTGCTCTGTAAACATGCCGCTTCCGCCATAGCTCCAGGACCCGTAAATCAAGGCCTTCAAGCTAACAAAACTATCTTTATACACTCCTTTTGTAATGATATTCCGAAGCGTATATCTTCCCTCAAGTAATGCCGGTGCCCAAAAGAATGCCGACAGAGTAAAGCCAAAAAGTATTAAGAATAAAGTATTAAGTATTAAGTGTTTATTGAATTTGGATAACCAGACAAGATATAAACCGTAGAAAAATATAAACGGCACTGTAATAAGTGCAATCGCATTATGTGCAAGAATTAAAAAGGCCAACGATAAAGAACCAAAGAGCGTATATCTAATGTCAGGGTTCTTATAAAGCTTGTAAAGAAAATATAAAACCAATGGTACAAATGCGAAAGCCAGATTTTCGCCTATATCCCCTCTAACGTTGAGATCTACAAACCTGTAGGGAGCATATGTGTACAGAAAGGCTCCCAAAAGTGCCGGTTCTTTACCTAAGAATTGCTTGAGCCAGAAAAACATAAAGAATAAGGATAGAATCATCCCTAAACCGTAAACAATTTTTACTGAATCAACTAGGGAAAAGCCGAAAAAATGAAAAACAGAAGCTAAGTAGGATGGCAAAGGATATAAAAATTCCAAGATTGGGTGGCCATATCCCCAATTAAGATTTGCAGCCCATCTGGGAATTAAATTTCCTTCAATAAGATTTTGGTAGAAATTGGCGATCCGGGCAATATGATCTTGTCCGTCGTGTGTTATCGGCAAACCGGGATGCACAAGCGATAAAACTGAAATAATCGAAAGCACAATTAGGATAGCGACGATAAATCTATTTCTTAACATCATATGGATTTAGTCCTTTCTGCCTCATGTAATAATAGTACAAATAAGATTCGGGAACACCTACTTGGAACTCTATTCTTTGCCCTTGATTTATTGTCTGCATAGTATTTTCCCACCTCTTCGTTAAGCCAACATCATGATAAGGTAAATAGGTCATTACATTTGTAAACGCAATATAAACTAGCACAATTAGAACAATCGCTTTGGGAATAATATTCTTTATCGTCCAAATCCTCCCTAGAAAATAGGCAATGATTAAAAGAGCGATGAATCGATTAATAACAAAATAGTAATCACTTATTTCCCCGCTATAAGTAGCAAATATAATCCAAGGAACAATAAACCAGAGAAAAACCAAATAAGCAAATTTTTTTCTTTCCGTATTTAAAGCCTTGAAAAGATAGATAATAAAGAAAAGTGGCAACAAGACAACTTTAAAGGGAAACAGTTTATCGCTAAAGAGGTAAGTGTTGAATTGAATTAGCGCATCTCCCGTAATTTGAATCATTCTCTTCAAATGAAATCCGTGATAATAAGTTTGAAGATAGTCAGTAAAATTTGAACCTGTAGATTTTTGCTGAACTTGGTAAACAACATTCGGCACTAACCATACTAAAAACAATGGCAATGACAAAATTATATACTTGAGAGTTTCTTTGCTTCTGGGGAAAAGCGGTAAAGTTAAAATAATAATTACCGGGAAGAAAATCGCGGTAAAATGTAAATTAAAAGCAAACCCCACTAATAAAGCCAAGGGAATAATTTTTTTTATGTCGCCGATAACTATTTTGTATAAAACGTAGAATATTAATAATGCAATTGCCGGAAGAAGATCAACCGGCCATTGTACTCTGTCAAAAAATATTGCAGGCAAAGAAAACGTATTGATAAAAACCGCAATTAAAGCTACCTCAGTTGAAAACAATTTCTTAGCGACATAAAATATCACCCAAAAAGTAAAAATACTGCAAACTCCCGCAAAAACACTTGAGGCAATCGGATTTAATCTAAAAATCCAATAAGCCACGGCCAGCATATAATAATAAACCGGCCCAATATAGATATTGCTATTTTCCTTGGCAACCATTCCAATTAAGGGAAACCAATGATTGACCAAAATGTTTTTTGCGGCCCAGGCATTATCCACCTGATCATAACCAAATGCATTCTTTAGATCCATTTGGTAAAACCTGAGAAATATTTCAAATAAAAATATCGCTGCAACAACTACTATATATTTATTTTTAAGTAACCATTCCCAGTATTTATTAAATTTTTTCATAAATTAAGCTTGCCTTTTTTGCACTATAAAACCGCTTGGTATTAAAGTTTTAGTATCTATAATTTTACCCGTTTTTATTACGGTTTCCATCCAACCCTTATAGGTCCAGGGTTGATTCATGTCTACCTGCATTAATAGATAGAAAGTTCCTTTCTTTTCCTGATAAGGAAAATAGTGATATTTTGGCTTTGCATACCACCAGAGAAGATAATCATATGGATAAGTATAAACGGGGGGCGTAAAAATATATAGCCCAAACGGCTTACCTTTAGCATCCTTATAAATATAGTCTATTGCCTGCTCCTGACCTTTTATTTTTGCCGCGCCGCCAAGATCGGGATAATCTTTTATGGTCATCGAAATAGCACTTGTTACGGAAGTAAGTAAAAATATAGCTATCGCTAAAATGGCTATTAATTTAGCTAAATGCGACTTTCCTTTAAAGATTTTATAGATTATGTATGTAGCTATAAAAATATATATAACATCAAGGTGATAAAGATAATAATAGTAAACGAAATTCCTAAGTAGCGAAAGAACAGCCACGGTAACTAATAGTGTGATGAATAAATATTTTAGGAAATTCTTAAGAGTCGCTTCTTTTTCTCTCAATGTAAGAAAAACAAGCAGTGCAATAAAGGCTAAAAACAGCAAAGCGGAATATGGAGGAATATTTTTGATAGTAAAGGTGTTGAGAAAATTACTTACAAACGTAGATATATGATTGTTTAAAAGATTATCGTGAGCATTCGTTCTTAGGTAGACATTCGGCTGCACCAAAACATAGTTTATTATCCCTCTCGTTCCAATAAAGTTATGTCTTACTTCAAATAAAAGCATTGGTAAAATCCCGAGAACAAATCCCATAAAAAGAGATAAATACTCTTTTACCTTATTAAGCTTAAGGATAAACACAACATAAAAAAGCAAAGCAACGCACATTGGGACTGCCATAGCAATTTCAAAATTATAAACAAAAACGGAAAAGAAAGCCGCTAGAAAAAGGTATTTCTTATCCTTCTTAAAAGCCTTGTAAGTAAAATAAAAAGCTAAAAATATAAAAAACGTTGATGGGTGATTATTCCAAATAAACCTGGCCTGGTCAATTAGAGGACTTGATATAGCAATAAAAAATGCCATTAGTGCGCCCGCCCATTGGTTTTTAAATATGGTTCTGGCAAAGAAATAAGCAAAGATAATGGAAGCCATACTAAACATAAACATCATTATCATTCCGCCATATGGATTTCCTTTGAAAAGCACAAAAAAGATTGAAAGAAGATAATAATAAACAGGCCCCTGGAAAATACCTTGGGTACCTGCGAAACCTCCTCCTATTTCTGAGCCTATTAGAGTAAACTTATGGTTAATAACTATATCTTTTACAGCCATGTAGTCTCTTCCTTGATCAATCAGAAAAAGATAATTGTTAGCTAAAATTTCAACGGCTCTTGGGAAAATGGAGAGAAAAATTATTAATCCTAAAAATAAAAAGAATATTGCGCGTCTTACTCTTTTATCTTCTAAAAACACACTCGCCTGTTTGATAACAGAATTGAAATTTACATTCATAAATTAATGAATTCTTGTTTGGACGATGATTCCGCCTTTTACCTCTTGAGATTTAATGATTCTTCCGTCCCCTTCTCTTTGGGTTAACCAATTTTCTAGCCTTGAGGGGTCTTGGAAATCGGGCTCCAGAATAAAATAAGCCAGATTTGCTTGTGTCTGAGGTGAATAGTGATACTTTTTAGGCCCATACCAATTAAAGAGATATTGATAGGTATAATCGTAAACTGGCGGCGTGTAGACAACGTACTTAAAAGGTTTTCCGCCTGATTGTTTGTAAACATAATCTATAACTGCAACTTGATTACGATAAACAGACGCATCTCCTTCCCATAAGGGCTTACCTATATTTTGAATTTGGGAATAAGGATTTAGATTAAAAAGAAAAATTATTAGTGTTAATAAAATTGCCAATTTAGTCGAAAAATTTTTGGCCAATAGATAAACAGCGATTGCAAAAAGTAAAAGATAAAAAACCGGCAGACCAACTAGATAATGAGGCCAAACATCATGACTAAAAAAAGTCAACCCAATTAGAAAAACTGCTACGACAATTAATGAAACTCTAATGAAATTTTTTATTATCCAGTCGGATTTTTTGTAAAAAAGCAAAATAGAGAAAACTATAAATACTAATTCGCATCCGACTAAAAGCTTATTGTCATTACTAAGAGTTGAGGCAAATTGACTAAACAAAATATTTATTCTGCTTATTAAAATGCTTACGATGGAAGGCAGATTGTGCGAGGAATTACCTGTTGTAAAAAAGGCGATTAGCGCTTTTGTCATCAAGAATTGGTGCCTAACTTCAAATATAATTCTCGGGACAAGAATTATTAGTCCTCCAAATATAAATGCGGCTATAGATTTTAAATTAAATTTTCTTTGAATTGATAATACGGCAAGAACTATTCCAATAGAGAATAAAATTCCATAAACAATTTCAATATCAATGCTTAGAACCAATAATATCCCTAAAAATAAATATAACAATGGTTTATTCTTTTGATTTTTTGCAAAAATCTTATTTAGAATCAACAAAATAATAATGACAAACAATGGCGCGATGTTTGGATTCCAAATTTGCGAAGACAAAGAAACCATTATACCTGACACGCTGACTAGGACTGCTAAAATTAAACCTAAACTATTTCCGCCAACCTTTTTTCCAAAATAAAAACTTAAAATTATTATCGAAATTCCAATTAGTGATATTGACAGAACTATTCCTCGTGGATCGCCGGAGAAGATAATAAAAAAAGGAGTCAACAGGTAATACCACCACGGACCATAAAATATTCCCGGCAATCCGGTCGTCGCTCCAATCAGGGGAATTTTATGCAGATTAACAATCGCCGAAAGCGCCAGCATGTCCCGCCCGACGTCGTAAGTAAAAGCAAAAGAATTAGTTAGAACCCCTTGCAATCTTAAATAAGCACCAATCAAAACAACCAGGAATAAAACTAGATATTCTTTTTTGAAAAATTTCTTCATGTTCCAACTATTTTTATGGCTGGGCTACCATCTAGATTGTTAATTATCTTAATCGCTCCGACACCCTTAGGAATTTCTGCCGGACTACCGATTATTAGAGTATTTTTTAGACGCGAATCTTGACTCCAATTAATCGGTCTGAATGTATATTTTCCGAAAGAATGGTGCGAAACAAAACTACCTGAACTATTTTCGCCTATTATTTGATACTGCTCCGGAGGATATTGAAGATAAAATAAAAAGAACATGTAAGATTTATCAAGCGGCGGGAAGTCGGAAATAATAATGGTTTGATATTTGTTTCCTATCGCTTTCACTTCGCTAACTGCCTGTTGGTAGCCGTATTGCCACTGCTCTGAATTATAATAATTTTGTTGGACAAAATACTGGTTAAAATAGTAAGTGACGTTAAAAATAAAAGCCACGGCAAAAATTAGATAAAAAACGAATTTCGTTCTTTTGTACTTATTGAAAAAGATGAAAGCATATAAAATACCAATTGCCGAAAGAATTTGCCAAGTCGGTAGAAAATTCAAAGTTCTAACCGCGTGCGGCACTCCGGTTGTAATCGAAGCCGGTACCGGCGCCAGCAATAACCAACCGAAGACGACCAGTTTTGTCTTTTTGTCAAAATCACCAAACAAAAGAGTATAAATACCAAACAAAATAAAAGGCAACTCGAAAAGATACATAATGCCCATCCCTGGCGCATGATGTCTTGCGATGTCACCTGTAATGAAAAGCCAATTCGGATCAAAATGGGAAATGTATCCCGAAACAATCGTTGAAACATAAATAAATCTTCGGTTGTCTATAATTAAGCCGAGCTTATCGTTATTTAAACTATCCCGCTGTAATTTCTGAATATCGTTACTTAAAAGCTCTGTCTGATAGGAAAAAATACTCGTTCCCGTAACTCTTAATAAAGCCGCCCGGTTGGTTGTAATATAGAAAAGCATTGGAGTAACTATGATTAATCCAAAAATTACAACGGCGAACAGGTATTTTTTGGAGAGCGCGAATAATTTTTTCCAATAGATTATTGCCAATAAAAGTATAAATAATGGCGTAAAAACTTTTTCGCTTTGATAAACATAAATACTTAACCCCGCAAAAAGCGCCGCCACAAATAAATACCACCGCTTACTGTTTACTCCCTTGATTAGAAACAAGGCGGCCAAAAGATTTAAAATATCCCCTACGTTTGCTTCGAAAGCAACTCTTGAGAATTGCAATGACCAGGGAGATATCGCCAACATAAAACTGGCGACTAAGGCTAATGGATCTTTATATTTAAAGTCCCGGAAAAGTTCTTGAACAAGATAGAAAACGGCAATAACCGAAATTATGCCAAAAAGCGCTGAAGGTAGCCTAACCGCAAAAATATTCAATCCCAACATAGCAACTGTCGGAATTGCCAGATAAGCGTATAAGGCCGGCTTGTAATCGTCGAATGAACGAAGCACCACTGGCAGAAACTTGCCGAATTCATCCCGCCCGGTGTGCATAATTGAGTAAGCATCGTATCCTAATGCGGCCTCGTCCCAATCCGGCGAAGGAGGAACGCTGCCCAGCTGCCAAAGCCTTAGTCCCGCGGCGAGAATTATAATAGCAATCAATAATATCCATACTTTTGAAAATTGAAAATTGAAAATTGAAAATTTTTTCATAATGTATAAGCCACTAGAACCGGCTGGCCATTTAATAAGTAAAACGTCTTTAGAACTTTTTTATTTTTAGGTAAATTATATGGCGTATTGATATAAAGCACTTTTTTACTTTTACTCAACGTATAATTATAATTATCGGGAAAAAGATATTTACCAAACGCTTCGACTGTGACAAAACCGAAAGCATCCCTGTGGATTACCGCAGTCTTCCGATAATCCGCCGGCAAAGTCTGCGTATAAAAAAGATAGTAAATATATGGTCTTCCCAATTCGTTGGTAATTTGGATGTTGTCGTAATTTTTTTCTACCGATTGCACATAAGCAATTGATTGCTGATACCCGTATTCCCACTCTCCGGAAAATTCTGCGGGGTAATGCGCAAAATAATCGTGGCAAAAATAAGCTAAATTTATTAACAGTAATCCGATTAAAACTACCGTGATTAGATTCTTAAAGCGTTTGACTAGCGATAAAAGCATTATAAATCCGTAAGCACTGATAATTTGAAACATTGGCAGAGACGCTTCAATCCTTAGTGCATGTGGCGTTTCTCGTGCCGTGGCAGCAGGAATAATGCCGATTAAAAGCCACAACGGCACCAACCACCAATTCCCTTCCCGCTTTTTTACCAAAAATAAGATTCCGATGACGACAAATGGAATATCCCAAATAAACATTTCTCCAACGCTTTGAATCGAAAACTTGGGGTTACCATCGCCTTTTATGAATAAAAAGGTGGGACTTAAGTTGTCAAAATAATGTTTTACATATTCTATTGAATATAAAACCCTTCTGTTATGGATTAATTTTGACCACAAAGCATTATGATCGTTGGCAATTTCCTGGTTGGCGACTTTAACCACGCCCGGATCCGAAAAGATATTTACTTCTTGAAATCTTAAGCCTGCTTGCGGGGTTAAAAGAAATCGGAAAGTGGGTAGAAAAACGACTAGTCCAACAATGCAGGCTATTAAGACTTCTTTTTTTATTTGGAATAATCTTTTCCTGAACAAAAGCGCAAGAACGATTACTAAAAGCGGGGCGACTACCCTCGCTGTATTAAACGTGTACATGGAAACAGCGAAAGAAACGGCGGAAATTAAAAGGTACCATTTCTTTTCTTGAGTTGCTGCCAAAAATCCCCAAACGCCTAGGACTAAAAAGAAAGTCGCCACGTTAGCCTCAAAAGCGGCCCGTGACAGCATAATATGCCAAGGTGAAATCGCCAGAATAAAGGCCGAAGCAAGCGCGTATTTCTGCTTTTCTTTTGAATTCCAAAATATTCTCTTGACCAAAAAATAAGTCAACAAAACTGTCAGAACTCCAAACAAAGCGGATGGGACACGGGTTGAAAATTCATTTAAGCCTAACAACTTTACGGGAATAACATCTAAGTAAGCGTACATTGGCGGCTTAAAATCGCCGAATGATTCAAGATAATCGTGAGGCAAAAACCGGCCAAATTCATCTTTGCCGTCGATTCCGATTGAATACGCATTATAGCCCCAAGCCGACTCATCCCAAGTTAAGGAAGGCGGATTTGCTCCCAGTTGGTAAAACCGCAAAAATCCGGCTATTAATACTATTAAAAGCAATAGTAATTTGTAATTAATAAATTTAAGCATTTCCCTTAAGACTCGTTCTCTACCATTTATATCTTAGCAAATCCACTGATCTCACTGCTTCAAATATGACATTTCCCAACTTATCCTTTACGACAAATACAGGTTTTATCGATTTTGGAAAATCCAAGGGGCTGGAAATAATCAAACAATTTAGGCTACTCATTTTTCCTAGCTGTGAACCTGTGGGTGGGTTCGGCACGAAATAAATATTGCCAATTTTATCAACCGATACCCATCCGTCTGTAGTCATGCTGTAACTAACGCCTTTTTTACTCTGGTACTGACGCGGATCATATTTTGTGTAAAAAAGATAATAGATATATTGCTTAGCGTCGTTTAAGTGTCTGGAGATGTAAATCCGGTTGTAATCATTTCTTAATGCATAAGTTTTCTGTATTAAATCTTTATAACCATATTGGGAATAAATCGCGTAGTTATTCTTAAAATAAGTGAGATAAATTATAAAAAAAGAAATTAAGCTAAAAGAAATGGCTATAAGAAAGACAGTTGCGAATAAATAGCTTATTAATTTCTGCTTCCCCTTTAAGAAATCCCAGCAATAATAAATTCCTAAACCGCCGAAAAGAGCTAGGAATGGTTGCATTATTGATGACCTTACGTAATTTCCGTCGCTGGTAAATGCATTCGGCAAAGGAGAGAGTAAAAATAAAGTTGTTAAGGCAAAACTTAATTTTCGCTGCTTATTATTTCTTAAAAAGAATACAATCCCCAATATTAACGGTAAAAAATTAAAAAGATAATCTAAGCCTCTTTCCGGCAATATGGAGAATTGCGTGGGCGTACCATTTACATATAAAAAGTTGGGGGAGAATTGAGATAAATAATTCTTAACGAGAGTGCTGGGGAAAAGAAGTGCTTTGTTATCGGTTATTTTACAAATAGTAGAATTAAATGCCGCTAGACATTGACCTCTTTGGTCATTGAGATTATTGATTAAGCCGATACTATTAATATTAGTGGTTAAGCCGACCTGGGAAAATCTTACCGAAGCCGCATTTTGCTGGAAAATCATTGGAGAGATGAAAATTAAAAACAATATTAAGGGTTTTAGTAAATATCCATATCCCTTCTCTTTCTCGTAATTTACCCACAAAATTACCATTAAAACTAAAGGAGCGTAAAGAATATAAGCGGAATATGTATACATAGAAAGAGCGAGGAAAAAAGCAGCATAATACAAACTTTTGCCGGATTTTTGTACCAGTCCAAAAATAAGTGCAACAATCAAAAACAATATGCCAATATTAGCTTCATGTCCTATCCTACTTAACCCAATTGCCCAAGGCATTATCGCTAAGAACAGGGCGGAAAAAAGAGCGGCCTTTTTGTTAACCAATTTCTTCACTAGAAAATATAAAGCCATAACAGATAAGATTCCACCAAGAGAGGAGATAAATCTGGTAGAAAATTCATTAAGGCCAAATAGATAAATTGGGATTAGCGATAAATACCTATATACAGGAAGCGGAGCGCCTCCAAAACCTACAAAATGGGTTAAAGGCAAAAAAGTATTCCATTGATCTTTTCCCGTTAACAGCACGGAATAAGCATCGTATCCAGCATTAGCTTCATCGTTTAGAAAACCGGCAGGAATATTGCCCAGTTGATAAAATCTTAGAAAAATCGCCAAGCAAATTATAAAAAATAGCAATAAATAGCTTTTATTAAAGACGCTTCTGATATTTAAAATAATGCTTTTCATTTTTTGGCGACAAACCACATATTCATACCCAACTCAAAAAAACCACTTCTTATGTTGGCCTGACTAAATCCTCCATCTCCGATTATATCCTCTATTCTTTCTTTTGAGTGATTGTGTTTATGCTCATGAATCTCCTCGGCGCTTATCAGTCCCACCTTAGCCATTTGATGCAACAGTTTATCGGACCAGGGAGCAGGTGTTGTAATAATTAATAATCCACCTTTTTTTAAAATTCGATATATTCCCTTAATAACTGGCATTAAATCATTATGCTCGATGTGCTCAAATACTGCCAACATCGTAACAACATCAAAAAAAGCATTTTTAAATGGGAGCTTTTGCTTAGCAACGTCCAACCTTTGGAGATTAATGTCGTCAACTGATAATGAATTAAGCGATGGATCTACCCCGTATTTCTGCTTAAAATTTATCGTTGTTAAAAAGTAAGGAAAAGAACCACACCCGATGTCCAAAATCTTTCCTTGTCTAAAAGCTTTTGAGATAAGAGCATTTGCTTTATTCGCCCGCTCCCTGGCTAAAAGACCTTCTAATAATCCCCATCCTCTTGTTATATTAACTGCGTCAGACATATTAATCTAAAGACTCTTTCATTTATTTTTATGCCAATCTTCTACTGCTTTATACACAGAACTTGGATTAACACTAACCCAACCGTTCTTTATCAATTCAGCGCTATTAGATGAATTCATGTCGAAAATTTGATAGTTATCGTTACCACTATTAATAGTGGGCAATGCACTAAACTGCAGCATGGCTCCTTTGGTGGCCTGCATTATTCCAATTTTCAATCCATTATCGTCAAGCTTATTTTGACTTTCTAAATATAACGACAGGGGTAAACTATATCCGGCAGCTTTGTAATTATAATCATATATAGCAAATTTCTGATTGGGGTACTTATGCACCAAAGTATTTTGCCAGCTACTGGCTATTGCGGCTGTAGTATTAGTCGAATTTAGAATTATTGAATAATCTTGGCGCAAACTTCCTATCGCCAGCAAAAGCAATAGTAGTAACCCCAGATATAAATTTTTCTTCCACAACCAAAAAATTGCCAATGCAGAAAATAATAAAATAAACGGATGTAAGAAAACCAGATAACTATCAAACAGAGGGTTTCTGACATAGCGCATGGCAATCGCTATTAAGATGAGGCTCCCAGCTAACGCTATCCATAATTTGTTGATATCCCGCTTGAAAATCTTTTCAATTAAGAGCAGGGAGAACAAAAGCCCTGTTAAATATGCTATTGCTGTATATCCTCCGATTATTAAAGCCCAAGCATGCGGCCAAAAAACAGTTAGGTAGGTCGACCATCTTCTACCCAAAGCGTCATAGGAAGTTTTGTACTGTCCATGCAGCAAATAATTAATTAGCCCCAAACTGTTAACGAAATTATTGCGAAAATCAAATATTATCAGTGGTATGGTAGGAATTATTAAACCAAGAATTAGTATTGCCCACGATTTGACGTCTTTGATTTTTAAGGTGAGTAGAAAAATGGGGAGGACGATAATTAATAACACTCCTTGAAGATGAGTCGTGGGAGCCAATCCAAAGGATAGTCCCAATAAAAAAAGGTACTTCTTCTGTTTTGTTTTTGAATATTTTATAAAAGTAAGAATCGCCAAGGCGGATATAAAGCACATTGGAGCGGTTAAAGTCAGATTAGTAGCTTGAGCTATTTGCGCAGTTGAAACTGCAGTCAGAACTCCTACCAACAGACCGAAATACTTTCCTTCCAGCTCTTTTCCGATTAATACCATTAATAAAACAAATAAGGCGTAAGAGAGCGTAATAATTAACCATGGCGTTATCACTGATGGAGGATAGATTAAAGTGGCGATCATTAGAAACCAATACCACAAACCGGATGTTTGGAATTGCGCTCCGGAAGCAAATGGACCAACTAAGGGCAGGTGCCAGACGCTAATTGCGTATCTGGCCAAAAGTGCATCGTGGGCCTGGTCATAGGCTAATCCCCAGCGATTAGCATAATTAATAAATCGGAGAATAAAAGAGATAATAAGAATTAAAGCCAACGAAACTGCGAATTTCTTAGCTAAAATTTTTTTAAACATTTCGTGCATATTATTTTAGAGTAACTAACTGAAAAACCAAAGTGCTATCCCATCTTCTAATCTGGGACAATATCTTTATCTTATCAGTAGATATCTTACACGTTCCGTCGTCAACGTATAAAATTCCTTTTTCTCCGGTTAAATAAGGATAAGTTATGCCTGTCTTAATATCTACTGAAATACCTGCTCTTACCGGACATGGTTCTTGGGTAATTTGGTATTTGGAAAAGGATGTATCGCCATAATTAGTGCCCTTGTTTGCTTCGATAACCTTTTGAATTTTTGCTGGATTATATTGGTTGTAAAATAGCAGAAGAATTGCGGGATTAACTTGGGCATTAGTTACAATAACCTTTTTGTAGTCCGGAGAATATTTATTAATTTCGGTTACCAGTTGTTTGTATCCCTCTTGCCTATACCATGGCCGATGAACTATTTGTTGAACATAATACTGGTGCATGTAGTAAGCGAAATTATAAAATGCAATCACCAACAGCAAGAGATAGAGAAATTTTACAACATTGTCTTTTTTGACTTTCTGCTTAATCTTTTCTTTTAACCAGATAAAGCCTAATGCTACGATAATCGAGAACGCTGGAAATACTATTAGAGTACGCTGTAGATTCGGGATATCATCAAAAGTTAAGGCGCTCCCAACCGGGACAAGTAAAATCCAGCCAATTACAAAAAACGCCAGCTTCTTATTTAAGTTAAGGATTTTCCAGATGCCAAATCCCAGAAGTGGTAACTCAAATAGGTAGAGCAGTCCCATTCCCGGCACTCTGTATCTGTCAGGCAAGCCCGCGTCCGTAAATAAAAAGTCGTAGGAGAAATGCTTAAAATAATTATCCAAAAAAGTCAGCGAATAACTGGTTAACTTATTATGAAAAAACCGTGATTCAAGTGGCTTAATTCCCATTACGCCGTCTTCACGAATCTGCTCGTCTAATACAAGTTGTGTCTGCGGGTTTCCAAAGATCGAAAGCGTCCTAATCCGAAACGATAATTCCGGAGATTTAAGAATTAGTAAGACGGGAATAACAATCAATAACAGAAAACCCATAATTGGCAAAATATTTTTTTTGGAGAATATTTTCTTTGTAAAAACCAGAAACAGCAAGGGCAAAAATAAAGGCAGAAAACTGCGGGCGGCCTGATAAATGAAGATGTTAACGGCAAAAGCCAATAGGCTTAAAACCAGAAAATAATATTCGTTACGTTCTTCCCATAACAAATACAGAAGGATACCAAGAGACACAAAAAATACGACCAGTACGCTTTCCGCGGAAACGCGGGACAAATTGATGTGCCAGGGAGATATGGCCAAGAAAAATGCCGCTGCTAATGCGATAGATTCCTTATTTTTATAAGGCTTAAAAAGCTGGCAAGTCAGGAAAAATACCACAATTATCGTCAACGAACCGAATATTGCGGAGGCAAAACGGGCAGAAAAGGCGCTTAAACCAAAAAGTGCGACAAATGGAATGGAAGCATACGAATATCCTGCAGGACTAAACAGAAATGATTTTAGATTTAAAGGTAAAA
The DNA here is from genome assembly GCA_035510555.1 of Patescibacteria group bacterium. GTDB lineage: Bacteria > Patescibacteriota > Microgenomatia > Levybacterales > UBA12049 > DATKGX01. The sequence continues at coordinate 27,119 of DATKGX010000048.1, forward strand.
AATTGCCGGTGATTTCCCTACCCGTTTTTAGTATTGAATAAGCATTATAACCGAAGTACGCTTCATCCGTATGTAAACCAACCGGCACGTCGCCTAATTTATAAAATCTTAGGAAAAATCCAAGCGCGAAAATTAAAATTAAAAATAAATACTGTTTTTTCATTTCTTGGTTTATTTTTTGAGCCTATTTCTCAAAAGCAATATACCAACTATTAAAACTAATGATATCACGCTTACGATGTCAGATAAAAGCCTTATCGGGGTTTCCTTAAATACTACTTTTACGCTATGTTCTCCGTTTGGGACATTGAATGTGATTAATCCCCGGTGGTTCATGTCTTGAAACTGAATGGGAGCTTTTATCCCGTCTACTGTTACTTCCCAACCCGGAAAATAAGCCGTATTATCCAAAATTCCCAATGTTGTCGTAGCCTTTACAGTAAAGGTGTGGAGATTTGATTTTCGTGTGACGTTAGCTACTCTGCCTTGCCCCGCAATGATATCGATTTGTTTCTGAGGAAGGATAAAGAATTCTCCTGCGGTCCAAATGGTATCGGTACGCAAGCTATAATCGGTAGTACCGGGATACGCCAGATAGAAACTGTCACTTCTGCTGGGAATGTATTCGCTAACTGTTACAAGCGGCAGAGCAAAAATAAGCACAACTAAAATCGTAGCCAACATAATAATTTTGTTGTACTTTAAGGAACTGAAAAAATAGAAAATTAGCATACATGACGCAAAGCCAGACAGAGCTGTAAATCTCCAAGGATATCCCAGTAAATTTAATATTGGCAAATGATCCCATAAAAACTTTGAGTAAGCGGTTGTGATAAACACTGACAAGACAAAAATTGTAAGCCAGAAGAGAAATTTTTTCTGCTTTTTAATTTTATGCATCATTGTAAATATTAAAGCTATAAAAGGAGCTATAAAATAAATTATTCCTATTTGAGGAGATAGTCCTCCCTTAATATTTACATCAGCACCGAATCCCCATTTGGAATAAAATAATTGCAAGAGAGGAATGAAATTTTGATTATATAATGAACTGAAAGTAATTTTAGCCAGCGTGTATTTCGTTTCCATTATTGCAGGCAGAGCAAAAAAGGCAGACAAACAAATTCCCAGCACTAAAATTCCCAAAGGATAGACAACATCTTTGCGTTTTTTGATAAAAATTAGAGAGTAAGCTAGGAAAACCGGAGAAAAGATTAAAGCTATTCCATTATGCGCCATTATAAATAAGGCATAAAAAATAGCGCCTAAGAAAACATCCCTAATTTTCTTTTCTTGTAAAACTTTATCTATAAACAGAAAAATTAAAGGAATAAAAACGAAACTGAGTATTTCCGCTACGTCTCCCCTAACATAGATATCCAGAAATCTGTATGGAAGGAGCATGTAAATAATGGCAACGCTAAAGGCAACTTCTACTTTGGCTTGCCGCTTTAACCATGAGAATAAGAAAACAGGGGCAAGAATAAAACTGGAGCCGATTATGATTTTAAAAACCGTTTCAAAACTAAAGCCTAATAGGTGCAAAAGAGTCGCGATGAATCCAGGCAAAGGATAGAAAAAAATAAATAGAGGAGTACCATAACCGCTGTTTAAATCAGCTGCCCACCTGGCCGGAAATTGTCCGTCCATATAGCTTTTAAAATATGCTGCAAACCGAGCGACGTGGGCAAACCCATCATGGGATAAATAAAAGCCGGAATGAAGTAGGGGAATTAAAAAGAATATTCCAATTACCGTAAGAAGAAATATATGGATATTTTGCCTTATTAATCTGTGAATCTGTATTTTAAAAGCGACCATAAAGCGATAGCCCCATCCTTGACTGTATTGAGCTTTTTACCCTCATCGTATCCTCTTGGATTTGCAGTTATTGATACCTCTTTTATCTTGTACCCTTGTTTTAATAATTTCGCTGTTACTTCCGGCTCAAATTCAAAGCCTCTCGCGTTAAGCCTAATCGAGGAAATAGCCTTTTTCGGGAACAGTTTATAACAGGTTTCCATGTCGGTAAGCCACTGGCCATAGAGAAGACTGGTGACAAGACTTAAAAACCGGTTGCCAAAGTAGTGGATTATAAAGAGATGCTTTGCTTCTTCTTTTTTAAGATGCGGTGCCCTGTCCAACCTTGTTCCATAGACAACTTCTGTTTTATTGATTAGGATTGGCTTTAACAAGTCTTTGATTTGATTCGGGTTATACTCCAAATCTGCGTCCTGAATTATAATATAATCGCCTGTAGCATTTTTAATGCCTGTCTTTACCGCTGCGCCTTTACCTTGATTTTTTTCATGGAGAATAATTTTGGGACCTTTAACTTTTTTCAACTTCTCTCTCGTACTGTCTGTCGAACCATCATCGACTACAATAACCTCATGCTCGACGGGAATATCGGCCTTCTTCAGCCTTTCTAAAATCTGCAGTATTGTTTTTTCTTCGTTAAATACCGGAACAATTATAGATAATTTCATTTATATTTTATATAAAACAGACGTTCCTTCTCTATTCACGATTTGTAGTTTATTAAATCTCTGCGTGCACTCATTTTCCTGCATTATTAATAAATACTGATTATTACTTTTTTTCATAACATCAATAATATTTTGTTCGGCAGCAATTGGATTACTACAATTTATCATATTACTGACTATTTTATCTACATCATCTTTTCTGGCGTCGACTATCTTATTTAGCCCGCCAAAACCGGTAAGCTCATACTCATAATATATAGAGTGTCCGCTTAACGCAGAAAAAATCGGATTTCCAAATGAATCTTGGTATCTGCCTTTTACTAAGATTCTATTTACCACAATTATTCCTTGATTTTGCGGTATTTTACTTATAACATTCGATTGCTTTACAATATCTGCGCCGATACCTCCGGAAGCCCCAGAATACGTTTCTATTATTTTAACCGTATCGGGTAAAAACAAAAATACAAGTATTAAAAATGTCGTCACTAGGATTATTTTATTTACTCTTTCTAACCTTTCTCCCAAAACTACTGCTGTTGGTATTACAAGAAGCATATACCCGACCCAGAAAAATTGGATTATAGAAAATGTCGAAACAGATTGAACAAATAAGCTCGGAATTAAAAAAGCCGCAGCAATACTTGCTATCCAAAAGATATTCTGGGAGGTATAAAAATTTTTACTGAAAATTTTTTTTATGTCAAGGATAATTAAAATTCTAGTTCCTAAACTTGTCAGTATAAAAAATGCAATTGCAACTAAATAAAAGAAAGCGATATGAATATAGTTCCTTGATTCAATATATAGAGGAAAATTAACATTCCAATGCCAATGAACAAATATCCATGCGCTGTCAATAAAATTCTTATAGATAAGAAACGGTGCAAACATAAGTCCGCCGGCTCCATAATTTACCGGTAGATACACCAGCGCAGACAAAGCACCGGAAAAAATTAAAATTTTTAAGCAATAGGTACTTCTACTTTTGTATAATTCCCATAAGGCGACCATGGCCAAGCCAAAATAAAAAGTGATTCCCGCATAAATTTTTATCTGAGGAATAACTCCAATCACCAAAACCGGTAGCAAAAAAGACCACTTTTTTCCTTTTGAGAATAGCAGAATAAATCCAATTAATGTAAAACTTGCAGAAATAACTATTGAAGGGTCTAACGCATTCGCAAAAGATTGAGTTATTCCAGCGGAACTATAGTTGTAATTTAAAAATTTATATAAATAGCCAACGAAAAAATCAAAGCTTTGTATAAAATACATTAAAAAGATTAAAAACAGGGTAGTAATTTTCCCAAATTTTAAGAATTTTGCAAGAGCCAGTGAGGAAAACCCGAGCAGAAAAGCAATAAATAGGGGAAAAAATCTAAAAAATAAGTCCAAAGGGTTAAAACGATAGAATTGGGCGAAATTTGAGATTAAAAAATCATAGAAGAAATTATATCCTTTCAGCGGAACTCCGGCCAACCCCGGGTGGAATGGAGGGAAATTGGAAATTAAACTTCCAATCAAGGCTAAATGATAAACCGAATCTTGCCCATTAACCCCATAGAATAGAACTTCACCACTCTTGTAGGCTCCCGAATTCCAAGTGGTATAAGTCATAGCGATTGTTCCCAAAAGAAGAACCAAAGTCTCCGGAGTTAAGAATTTTGTTACTTTTACGTTGTTTTTAAATTCGGAGTATGAATTTTTTAATTCGAACAGTAAAGCAAGTGGAATTATTAAGTTATAAGCAAATGGAATTTTTATCCAAGACAAAATATAGGTAGAAAATAAAAAAGCAGCTAAACCCACAATTAGAGACGAAGAAAATGTAACCAAAAAACTGGCGAATTTATAACCGGAGATCCTAAGTAGTAATCGCCCCGGTAAATAAATTATCAAAGATACCAGAGTGAAAAAAAAGATAAAATTTAGTAGCTCCATTACTTAAATTTACTTATAACTTCTTTATCTGATAAGATAAACTGTCTTTTAACTATTAAGCTGGTTATTATTATTTTTGGCAAAAGAATTAAAGCCTCAAAAAAGCCCAAATAGAATGCTAAGTCAAATCTAACTAGCGCCTGTGCTAAATGGTAAGGCAACCAGACAACGTGAGTAAGCCGCAAAGAAAAATCCGTAGCGTTTTCCCAAACAAAAATGAATTGATTTCTGTAAGCAATTGTCTTTATCGCAAAGCCTGAGTACTTACTCTTAATCGCGCCTTTTTCATGCTCATGTACGACAATGCTTTTGGGCTCAAATAGCACGTCAAATCCTGCTTTTAAAGCTCTGTAGGACAGGTCGATGTCTTCATAGTAGAATGGCGCGTAAAGTTCGTTAAATCCTCCCAGCTTTTCCCAGACAGACTTTCGAAAAGCCGCGCTTCCCCCACTGACCCAAAGAGTATTTGCTTTATTAACCTCTCCCCTTCGATGAACTAAAAAACCTCTTTTCCACTCCCCTAAGCCGCGGCCCCGCAGAGTAACTTTATCACCCTCAATACTTTTATCCAAACAACCAACCGCAAATACTTTTGGATCTGAAAAATGCTTCAATAAAGGTTCCAAAAAACCTTTTTCTGGACAAACGTCCGTATTTAAAAGAATCACTACCTCGCCTTTTGCAGCACTTACTCCTTTATTGACAGTTGGAGCAAAGCCTAGATTCTTGTCACCCACTAGAACTTTAAAATTCCGATGTGTCTTGGAAAATTCATTGAGAAAGTTTACGCTTCCATCCGACGACCCGTCATCAACAACGATTATTTCGGCTTCCCCTAATTTATAAGCAGCGACTTCTTGATAAACCCTTCCCAGATTTTCCTTCAGTAGATTTTCCCCGTTATAATTTGGAATTATGACACTAATATCCATATTAAAATAGCGTATCGTAAAACACGATTGTATGCTTACCCTTAGGAGTTATTATACCTCTAAAGTTATAATCCGTAAGGTATACTGGGGTTTCTTTCCCGTCAATCGTTGCATGCCAACTCGGATAATAACTGTCTGTTAAAACCAAAAAGCTAACGCCTGGATTATTTACACTAATCACAACTTTGTTATCCTGATAGTCGGTAATTACTGCCTTGCCTAGTCCCCAATTTGACTGAAACAATTGTTTATCGTTAACATTTTCTACCACTGCCCTTTTGTTAAGCAGAAAATTAACGTCAAATAGAGCATTAATCGCTTGTTGTTTTGAATTAGCCAAGAAAGTCGTACTGACAAAAAATACTCTGGGAAAAGTCGTTACATTTTCATAAATTCTGACCACACCGTCCGTAAAAACCTGTGTTAGTTTTGGATTTTTAATTTCCTCCAAACTTAAAACATATTTAACTCCCAGCAAATCCGTTGTTCTTGACAATGGATCTTGCGGAGTAATAATGCGGTTAAAACCAAAAGGCGGACTGATATTTGGCTCACCCCTAGCCGACGCGGCCATCAATTCGCCATACCTTTGCAAATATAAAGGATCGTAGCCGTCAAGCGTTTGCAATTTATACATAATGGAGAAGTTGGGAGGAAGAATTCTTGAATCAGTTGCCATCACTCGAAAAGGTCCCGGCTGATTTTGTAAAAACGAAGTTATTGCAGTGGACGGAAAAAGATAGTCTTTGTTGGTAAAAGGTTCAAATTTCCAACCAAAGCGAAAAAGATCAAAGACAGTGATCAAAATTAATAGACTGACTAATGCCGCCATAAGCTTTTTATGAGAACTTAAAGCCAAGACTGATAACGTAATTAAAGCGACAACGAATAACAGCGTCGGTAAAATCAGGTTTTGCTTAGCAATTGCCAAATTTTGACCCAATAAAATCTGCCTGTGGAAGATTAGCACAAAAGACCAAAAACTAATTAATGCTATTCCAAAGATTCCCAACACGTAAAATATCAATTTCCTATTTTTACTGTTTATAAAATAATCTAACCCAAAGGCGGCTAAGACACTTAAAGAAAAATCAGCGATGAATAATAACCGCGTCGGCTGAGCGGTGGAAAGAAAAGGAATATCTAATTTAAAAGGAACTTTAGCAAAAATTGTCGGTAGGGCAAAAACTAAAGACAAAAATAAAGCTAATCCAAACAGAAAAGTGTTTTTATCTCTTCTAAAAATAAGCGCATAAAACGCCATGACAAGCGGCACGATGCCAACGTAGCCGATAAATTCACCGTAATTCCAAATACCATAATAGTTAAGCGTTGCCGGATTGCCAAAAAAGTCCGGTGCAATAAATTGAATTAAATTCTGCCAGGGGATAAACCAACCGGCCTGAGTAAAACCTGGCAAATCGACGTTACGGGCGGAAAGGGCTATAAAATTTAACGTCGGCAACCACTGGACAACCGTCAGAATCAAGAATAAAGAAGTAAGTATTATGAATAAGCCGAGTGTTTTGAGACGTTTTCCCTGCTGGAAAAAACGGAGGAGGGAATAAACCAATGTAAATATCGAAAGGTAGAAGAACGTTTGCAGGTGCCCCGCAAAAAATGCAAAAACAAGGGCAAATAGAAACACTGCCGGCCAAATTGAAAATTGAAACTTAAAGATTGAAAATTTCCTGAGGTTTTCTTCCGACATTATTTTATCTATACTGAGTAGGATCAGAGGTAACCATAGCGCAGTCAACAATATTGTTCCCCATTCCATCCAAGCAATCGAAAATCCGCAAAAAGCAAATGCAACTGCTCCCAAAAGACTGGCGGCTTTATTTAGTTTTAGATTTGCTAAGTAAAAAAACAAGAACAGACCGGCTAAAAGTGGTTGTAAAAAAATAATTAAGCCCCAGGCAGTAGAGAAAGGTAAAAGAAAAAATAGTAAGTTAAAAGGATAAAATACCCCGGACTGGAAATTAGCTAAAAGTGGTGTTCCGGTAAAATTATAGGGATTCCAGATTGGCAACGTGAACTTTTTTTCTGCATCAATTACCAATTGTTTCCATGGGATTTGCTGTCTAACCGGATCCGTAATCAGGAAATTTTTGTAAGGCAGGCCGTTCGGGTTTGTCTTGAAATATAAGTCCCGAAATGGGTAGTAAAGCCCAACGATTGTATCGGCAGGAATTGGCGATTGTCCCTGTAAAAATAGCGCTTTAAAAAAAACAAGAGTTAATAAAACGAAAAAGGCGATTAATAATATCCTTAGCTTATTCATCTAGTAAAAATTGAATCTAGTTTTTCGCAGAATCTGTCGGTTGAAAATTCTCCTGCTTTTTCTCGAGCGCTTTTTGCCATTTTCTCAAGCATCACATTATCTTTAATTAGTTGCATGGTTTTATCTATCATCTCTTTTACATTATCAAATAAAAACCCGTCCCGGCCGTCCCGGACAATCTCCTTTTGCCCGCCGGCATTGATGACAACCGGAACAAGTCCATTAAGCATTGCTTCTACGGTGGTGATACCAAAATGCTCTGCTCTTTCGGGATGAATTGTTAAGTTTTCGGCAAAACCGGACGCGTGCCAATAAATTTTGCTTTGCGCATAAACTTCATTTAGCTTTTCGAGTGCGACATTAGCGAAGATTTTTATCGGGTAGCCTTTAATTTGCTTCTTCAAAGCCTCTAAAATCTCTTGGTCTTTTTCCAAAAAACTTACCACCAAAACTAGCTCCCAATTCTTGACACCGCTATCAACAATTTCCTTAAAAACTTTAATTATAAAATCCTGCTTTTTAGATAGCCCACCGTCTGGAAAGGCTGAAAGTCTCCCAACGTTAAGAATTTGATTCTTTTTCTTTTTAGGATTTACTTTAGGAAAATCTTTTTTTAAATACGTCGGTGGATATAAAATTTCGCTGTCCGTATTAAATTTTTTATCAATAAAGGCTTTTGTAAAATATGAATTGCAAATAATTTTTGCAATTCTTAGCTCTTTTAGCTTACTTAATAAACTACTTTTATTAACCCATTCAATCGGAAACTGAAAATGAATATATAATTTAGAGCCTAAAAGCGGCAAACTACCATCGCTTAAGAAAAAAATGGCGTCATACTTTTTACTTTCCAAATATCTTTTGTAGAGAGGCGTTTTGGCGGAGAAAATATTATTGGCTGTTTTTACTTTAGATAAATCAAGGTTAAATCTGGCGGCGCCCTTTTCCAAAACCCCATTTTGATCCCAAAAAACAGTTACTTCATGCTTTTGCGATAAGTAGCAAGCGGCGGTCAGCATGTATTTTTCCCCGCCTCCGAGAGTATCAAGATAGGGATCAAATACTCCGATTCTCATACTCCTATTCTAGCAAGTTTTTAGCTTAGTTGCATTTATAGATAAGAGAGCGCTATAATTTAAACGATGAATTTATTTAATAACTTCGCCCAGAACCAAATATGGTTGTTTTTCGTTCTTTATCTTTGGTCATTACTCTGGAAAGGATTAGCCCTTTGGAGAGCAGCTCAGCTCAAACAAAGAAATTGGTTCGTAGGAATTTTGATTTTAAATACGGTGGGGATTTTGGAGATTGTTTATCTTTTCTTCTTTGCTAAAAAGAAAATGACTTTAGGAGAGCTTAAGTTTTGGGCCGTAAAATTAAATCCCTTTTCGAAATCACCGCAAGCAAAATAATAGTTAATAATCCTAAGACTCCAGCTAAAACACCTACGTTAAAACTTAATGGGTTGTAAACGAATTCTACTTGGTGTTTTCCACTTGGAACAAGAATTGCCCGGAAAGTAAAATCGGCACGGTAAATTTGCGTCTGATGTCCGTCCACAAAAGCTTGCCAACCGGGATAATAAGTATCCGAAAGGAACAATAAATTGTTCCCACTGGAATTTGTGGTGATCAAGATTTTTCCCGAAGAATATTTATCGATTCTGGCTGTCCCCTGCCCGCTAAGATTGACCTTTGGATCCTGCTCTAAAACGAGTTCATTTCTTAAATCAAAGCTTGAACTAAACATCTTATTGAGAATTTTCTGCGGATTGCTTTCAACGATATATTTACTCGCTAGAAATGCTCGGGGAAAAGCATTCTTATTTTCAAAAACTTGGTAGACACCGTCATTATAAATAGTCGAGAATGTCCCGGACGGATAGCTCCAGAAGGGAAAAGTCCAGGGCGCATGACCGTCCGCAACTTTATGCACAATATATTTTACTCCCAATAAATTAATTGCCTGTTTCGCGTAAAAACTATCTTTAGGAAAAGCAACAACAGAACGACCCGACTCAATCAGTATTCCTTTATCTAGCGATGCTATAAATTCTCCGTATCTTTTTACGTAAACCGCATCATACCCATCGAGCGCAGGCAGACAATAGTAAATTGTTCCCTCGCCTCCCATATTACTAACGATTCTTTCAAACCCCGAAATTTTATTTAGCTCTTTTGTAATTGGAAGTTGTGGATACATTAAATTCCTTGGGTCAAACGGCATCCATTTAGCGGAAAATCTCAACAAATCAAAAGAGACAACCAAGATTAACGCTAGCGGTAAAAGCTTAATTAGGAATTCTTTTTTAAGATGCACCGTTAATAAAGAAAATGTCGTTAAGACCCAGAGAGCGAAGAAAATAATTGTTGGCAGTATTAAATTTTGTTTAGCAATCGTTATTTTGTCCAGAGGAATCAGTAATTTTAAAAATACTACCGCCCAAAGTGCCACGAAAATTATCGTAAAAAGAGTTAGTAGTAAATAGATGGGTTTGATATTTTTCTGTCTGATGTCTTTAATTAATCTATCGAGCCCATAACCGGCTAAAACACAAGCCGAAAAACTAAATAAAACAATTATTCTACTTAAAGCGCTGGTTGAAAGAACCGGAACTTTAAGGAAAACCAATAAATCAAGTAGCGGAGTTTGAAAAGAGAAAAGAATTGCCAATAACCCCATCAAGCCAAAGAACAAAATCTCCTTTTTTCTGACTTTAAAAATCGCGTAAAATCCCAAAATCAAAGGCACAACTCCAATATAAGCATTCCATTCCGCGTAATGGCCAAACCAATCGTTTCTCGTCACTGGATTGCCTAAATAGTCGGGGACTAAAAAGGTTGATAAATATCCCCAGGGAATAACTTCACCTTTGGCAAAAATTCCGCTTCTTAAAGATTGCATGTATGCTTCAACCGATGGAAAAAGTTGGGGCAGTGAAAGTAAAAAGCCTAGAAAAGTATAAAGTATGACATAAAAAGCGTTACGGGTATTTCTTGTTTGAAAAAATTTGAAGATTATATACGCTGCGACAAACAGAAAAAAGTAAATACTGATTTGGAAATGTCCGCTGAAAAAAGACAGCGGTAAAGAAAGAGCAAGCAAAATTAAAAACCGATTTTTTTGTGTCTGATAGAATTTCTCAATCGCAAACAAAGTCAGTGGTAAAAAAAGAATTGCATATCCTAGCGTTGCATAAGCCATCCAAGTCGTGATAAAACCGCAGAACATAAAACCCAAAGAGCCGATAAGTGAGCCTTCATTGCTGATCTTTAGAGATTTGAGAAAAGCGAACATAAATAATCCTGCTAGCAATGGCTGTAATAATACCAATAAGCTCCAAGTATCAATAAATGGCAGAATAAAGAAGATTAAATTAAAAGGCGATAAAACAGCCGACTGGTAATTTGCGAGTTGTGGTGTTCCGGAAAAACTGTAAGGATTCCAAAGGGGGAGTTGCCAATTCTTCAAAGTTTCTATCGTTAAAGTTTTCCAAGGATAGATTTGTGTGATGATATCCGGCATCGCATTATTTTTAATCGGCGACGCAAATCCGGGATACGCATTCCAGGGAGAAAAAAAGTTTACCAAATAGGTTGATGAAAAAGGAACTTTATGCTGGATAAAATATGGGGAGGAAAAAATAAACCAGACAGCAATGATTAGTAGAACTGGCCAAAATCGTTTGAGTAATTTTATCATGACTTTTTATTTTTGGCTTGGTTTTGTAATTCCCATAACTTTGCGTACGTCACAAACATACTAAACGACTGGTACATACTTTCTACGATTCCCGTTGCCCCCGCCTTGTATCCTCCTTGTCTAATGTATGAATCAAAGAATGTCGTCAGCATTACTCTTGGAAATCTCCACCACGTCATTTGCGGATGTCCACTGTTATACCGAAGCAGTGCCTCCTGCGTTGACCATTCAATGGTTTTACTTAGCATACTTTCCAAATCACGGTGCGTAAAATGTAAAATAAATCCTTCGTTGATTTTCCCAATTTCACCATCCACAATCGGACTTTCGTGCAGCTTCCCTTTCCATCCTTTTAACTTTTCTTTTTTAAACAACCTTTCCAATTTTTCAATTTTAGGCCACTGGCACTTGCCAAAATAAAAATTCTTTCTCCTTAAAAAATACGCCGCATATTTGGTTTCATCCGTAATAATTTTCTTGATTGAACTCTTGAGTTCATCATCTATTCTTTCATCCGCATCAAGATACAGTACCCAATCGTTTTCCGCTTTACTCAAGCCAAAATTCCTAAGTTCCGAAAAATCATTGGTTTTTATTTCATAAACTTTAGCCTTTTTTTCTTCGGAAATCTGTTTAGTTTTATCGGTTGAACCATTATCAATCACAATAATTTCGTCGCAAAACCCTAAGCTTTCTAAAGCCTCTCTGATCATCTTCTCTTCATCTCTTGCAATGATGATAGCCGAAATTTTATTCATGATAACTTCCTTTCCTAAATCTTCGAAGATAAAAATCCAAAACGCCTTTTTTTTGCCAAGACCTACCTGTTAACATAATTCTGAAACTTTCTTTAATCAGCGCAATCTTTGTTCTAAGAGATGAGTAACCGAAGCCGAACAATAATCTGTTTCGGGTTATATAATAGTCGTGAAGTGATGAACCGGAACCGCCTGTAGACCCAGCATTTAAATGCCACAATATACCTTTCGGTTGATAAAAAACTTTGAAGCCCATTTTTTTTGCCCGTTGGCTCAAATCATTATCTTCATAATAAAGAAAATATCTTTCGTCAAACAAACCGACCTTTTCCAGAACATCCCGCTTGATCATTTCACAACAGCCGCTGGCAAAATCCGTCTGCTCGACTTTTTCATATTGTCCTTTATCAACTTCGTCAACTCCACGATGCGAAGCGAGTATATTTCCCCAATCCATTTTACCTCCGGCATACCAAATCACTTTTCCCAACTCTGATTCTAGATATCTGTCTTTATGAAACTCGTGGCCCTTGGAAAAATAGATTTTCGGAGAAACTATTCCGCAGTCTTTTTCTTCTTGAAAAGTCTTGAGCAGTTCGCTAATTAAATTCTTGTCAAGAATGACGTCATTATTCAAAACAACGACATAATCCGCGCCGTTTTCTAAAGCATGCTTAATTCCCAAATTCTGTCCGCCGGCAAATCCCAGATTCTTCTCGCTTCTGATTATTTTTAAAATGAACTTCTGATATTTTTTATTCTCAGCAAACTTTTCCTTCGAAGCATTATCAACAACAACCACACTTAGATCAAAATCTTCTTTATTTATTGCTTCCAAACTTTGAAGACATTCGTGAGTATCTTTATTGCCATTGAAATTTAGGATTGTGACAAAAATTTTCGCCATATTTATATTCCGCGGAGTTTGTTGGAAACTCTTTGCAGGTGCCGTTGAATTGGATTTTTGATGCTTTCTAATTTCTCCTTTGAAATCCAATATAGAACTTCCCGTCCGCCTCTCTGGAATTCCTTTTCGGTATCTTTAAGAAAATCCTCTTTGTCATACTCCTTGAATCCTTGTTTTTCCCAAAGATAAGCAAAAATTAAGAAATGATAGAACGCCATTAAAAGCGACAGCATCAACCCATAGAAGCCATCCTTATAGCCTTTTCTGGCGAAAAACCGGCTGATAAACTCGTTTAAGGGAAATCTGACGGCATCAAAAGCAGAAAACTGATAACCTTTATCTAAATAATCTTGAGCTTCATTCGGCGCATAAATATCAACGGTTCTTCTGATAAATTGCGTAATCGTTTCGTAATGATGGTGAATTATGAACTCCTTTAGATAAACTGACTCGCCTTCTAATTTTAGCGCCTCGTGAACATGCGCTTTGACATATTTTCCTTTACCCTTTTTAAATAGTCTTAATTGCGGATCCGGATACCAACCGGTGTGTTCAATGAATTTACCAAAGATGATATTTTTTCTGGGAATCCAGTACCCATTAATTTCTGCTTTTTGATTTTTGATTTTTGATTTTATTTCTTCCGCCAATTCTTTGGAAACATCTTCGTCCGCATCAATGCTTAAGATCCAATCGCCGGTGGCCTTTTCAAAGCCGAAGTTCTTTTGTAAGTCTATTTCTGCCGGATTATTTTTTTGCGAGAAAACTTTAGCGGTGTATTTTTTAGCAATTTCTGCGGTTTTATCGGTTGAACTATTATCAACCACTATTATTTCGTCGGCAAAAGCTAAAGATTTAAGACATTGCTCAATATTTTTTTCTTCGTTGTAAGCCGAAATTACGGCTGAAACTTTACTCATTTTATCTTCGTAAGTGACTTATGACTAATCTTGCGTCCGCCAAAACTTCATTCCGTGCGAAAAGAAAGATACATAAAAAGTATAGCACTGCGCCCAGCAAAATCATAAAAATAAGCGAGATTAAGCTTCTGACCAGAATCGGGCTTAGGAAGTAAATTACAATACCCATTATCGCAGCTGCTAAGAATGGATACATTGTAGCCGCAAAAACATTGAATTTAACATATTTTTTCGCAAGATAAACTACCAATACTACCGAGCAAGCAATTAAAGCCGATGCCGCCGCAACACCGTTAAAGCCCATCGTGACTATGAGAATAGGGGTTAAAACCCAGGTCGCAATTGTCCAACCAACCATTAGATACAAAGAGATTTTTATTTTTCCGATGGCGTTAAGAGCATTGGTTAAAGGCGTTGATATCGAAGACAAGGCGGCGCCAATTGCAAAAAGAGCTAAGGATAAAAGCGCCGGCTCCCATTTAAGATATTTTGGAATTAAATGGATAAAATATGGTGAAAGCGTGACAAGTCCGACTAAAGCCGGAAAAATCAAAAAACAGGCCGCAAAAATTGATTTTTCAATTGCTCTTTCTAAAACTTCTTTTTCGTTTTGCAATCTCGAAAAGGAAGGAAAAGTAATCCTAATCACGTTATCCATAATTAGCCTTAAAGGCGCAAACGCCCATTTCTGCGCAAAACCGATATAACCAACTTGAGCAAGCGGTAAAGCTTTTCCTAGGTAGGCAATAAATAAATCATCTTTGATTAGAGCTAGAAAACTATTTAGCTGAAACGGAATTCCGAAAGACAGAAGTTTTCGCGCCGATTCTTTTGAAAATCCAAATCCAATTTTCCAAGGGCTAATTATATAAATTGCAATTACGCCGGAGATTCCCCTAGCCAGAACCGCGTAGGTAAAGCTATAAACACCAAAACCTTTGATGGCTAAAATGACAACCACAATGCTAAAGAAAAAAGTTTCGACGATTTGCGGAATTACCAACTTCTCAAAACGTAAATCTCTTTCGAGAATTATTGACGGAATTGTTTTTAGAGACGATAGGAAGAAGGCAATTGCTAAAGCTTGAAATAAATAGATTCCTTCCTGCTCCAGATGGTAAAAATTAGCGATTGGTCGAGCTAAGAAGAGAGCGATTAAGACGACTGAAACAACCAAGATTTGCTGTAGAGTAAAAGTTGTTTTTAAATCTTCCCGGGTAATCGCTTCTTTTTTCTGGATTAACGCGGCCGCCAAACCAATATCCGAAAAATAGGAGAGGAAAGCAATTGCGGCCGAAACGACAAAATAAACACCAAAAATTGCCGGCGACAAAAAAATCGTCAGCAAAAAATTAGCTAAAAAACTGACTATTTGAATAACAAAAGTTCTCGACGTCAAAGCAAAGACGCCCCGAATGGAACGTTTAGTGATTACTGCGATATCAACTTCTTCCATAATTAAAACTTAAATCTTTCCAAAGCGACAAACTTTCTCTTACAGCTCTTACAATTACTCTTAAATTCCCTCCGCTTTGATCCCCATAAATCCGCGGATAATGGTTTACTTCTACTTGTATGATTTTTAAATGCGCTTTTTTTGCTTTGGCTAGAATTTCGGTTGTTATCATCGCGCCCTCTGACTGAAAAGGCAGGATTTTATTTAAAGCGTCTTTTTTAAAAAGCTTAAAACCACAATCGATATCTTTGAAGTGAAAGTTGAAAAGTAAAAAATCCCACACTTTTAGCATATTCATTAAAATATGCCGAAAAGGATTATCCAGTCTCTTTTTTCGATAGCCTATGACCATATCTGCGTTTTCAATTCTTTCCAAAAACTTTGTTACTTCCGAAAAATCAAATTGCCCATCGCCGTCACTAAAAACGACCAAGTCATATTTTGCTTTGGCAAAACCTGTTTTAAGCGCTGCTCCGTATCCCCTATTTTTCTCGTGAGAAACAACGCTTAAGTTTGGATTTTGTTTGGCTAAATTTTGAGCAATTTCTAAAGTTTTATCTGACGAACCATCGTCAACCATTATAATTTCCCATTTATTGACGACTTTTTGCAGCACGGGAATTGCTTTTTTAATCACCGCTTCGATATTATCCTGCTCATTCCAAAATGGGAAAAAAACTGATAGCTCTGAAACTTTATGCATATTTTTTGTTTAGCTGAATTATACCAGCAAAAAGAGCCAAGACACCAGCCAGAGAAATGAGATCGGCCAATAACTCCACCTGGGTTTGTTTGAATACTAATTTCAGATCGTGCTGCCCCTTGGGGAAATTGATCTCTGTACCCTTACTATTATTATAAAGAGGAATTTCACTGTTATCCACGTAAGCATGCCATGCTGGGAAATAAGCTAAAGGAACTGTGATATTTCCTGTTTTCGCTGCATTTATGGTTAGGTTTATTGATTGAGTTTTTTTGTTAACGCTAACTAACTTGTTATTGTTTGAGTTAAGATTTGCAAAATTGGCAAGACCGTTTTGGGTTTGCGGACGCTTAAAATCTTTTGGCAAATATTCATCGGAAATTTTTGATGTCCTCCACTGTAGCGCATAAGCATTAGTGTAATACTGTGAATCTACCTGTAAATACTTTTCCGGAACAAAAAACTTCATACTTACTAAAACTAGGAAACCTGACAGCAAGATCAATAATGATATTGTGACTATTTTCTTTTTGACTAAATTTTCCATCACCCAAAATAACGCACCGGAAATAAATGAGGCAAAAAATACTATCAACAGTAAAAATCTCCATGGATATTGGAGAAAGGCCATCGGACGCAGCAATTCCCACACCGGCTGGGAAATCTGAAGCGTAAAGAAAATAGAAATCAGAAAGCCTAAGAAAGCCAGAACCAAAATTATTAATTTTTCTCTGGAAAAACTGTTGAAATATCTTCTTAAGAACAAGGCAAGAAGTGCAAAAACAGATAGGAATGACGCTAGGAGGATATGATATTTCCCGATCATAAACGATAAGCCATCGACGCAACCCTTAGTTGAACCACCATATCCCCACGGACTGGTCCAAAGCTGGCTAAGGCAAACAAAGTGATCACGAAAATTTGAACCGCCACCGATAAGTGAACTAACATTCGTATATTGCATCTCCAAAATCGCCGGCAGCCAGTAGAAAGCAGACAGCAAGACTGCGATGATGAAAGCAGACAAAAGATAAGAAATAACTCTCCTATTTCTTGCTTTAAGAGTTAAATAGAGTACAAATAATACGAGAAATGGTGAAACCATCAGCGCGGTTAAATTATGAGAAATAACTATGAAAGCAAATGAGATTGCAGAAAGAATAACGTAGCGCCATCTTTCTTCTTTACAAATCTTCCAAAGCCCTAAAAATACCAATGGAACAAAAGCATATGCCCAAAACTCGGCTACGTCTCCCCTAACGTAAATGTCTAAAGCGTGATACGGGGCATACATGTAAAATAGCGCAGAGAGAATTCCTCCCGATTTACCCCAGAACTCCTTAGCCAAGAAATACATCGAGACGCCGGCCGATATCACTCCAAGCGCCATCATTATTTTTGTCGCTAGCAGCGCATTGAACCCGACAATTTCGATGATACCACCGATATAGTATGGTAAAGGGTCATAAAAATTAAAAATCGGGTAACCAAAGCCATAACCTAAATCAGTACTCCACCTCACCGGCAACATTGTGTCGCTTAGGCCCTTAGCCATTTCATAAACCCTAGCCACTTGAGTATCATCATGAATTGGGAAAAAACCAGAACGCAGGAACGGCAAAATAGTAAAGACAGAAAAAATTAGAACAAAAACAATCGGTAATAAGTTTTTAAGAATTTTCATAGCTTAATTTTCTTTCTCAGCAGAACAAATGCTAATAGGCCACCAACACTAATTATAGAGATTAAATCTGAAAATAGCCTGACCGGCGTTTCCTTAAAGACGACTTGAACATTATTTAAGCCTTTATCTAAACGTAACTTTATTAAGCCCATTGGATTATTATATAAAATTTCCGTTTGTCTTCCGTTAACATAAGCATACCAACCCGGAAAATAAATCGTGTTAATCTGAATTGTTTCTGAATTATTTAAAGATACTAAAAATGAAGTTTTGTTTGCAGTTGCTTGAAGAATATTAATGGTTTCACTGCTGGTTAAATTTTGCACTTTGACTGCTGCCATCACTTGTGGAATATTTTGAACCCACTTTGGCATATATTCATTTTTTACCGTTGTCGTGTCTTGATTAGTTGAATAGTAACTGTCGGGAAAATTTTGAAAAGTTTTTGGCATCAAATATAAAAACGCTGAAAAGAAAACTAAAACCAAGATAATGAAGCCCATGACGATTTGCTTTCTTTTTGCAAAGACTGAAACTAAACAGGCAGATAAAAACGCCACGGATGGAATTGTTAATGATAAAAAGCGGAACGGAAATTGCACAAAAGAGCTTGGTAAAATTTTCCACCAAAACGCACTTAATGAACTTGCCAGATAAATTGAGAGGATTGAAATTATAAACATTAAAAAGGTTAATCTAAGTCTTTTTATTTTTATCAATCCGCTAAGAATAAGAATGACGGCAGCTAAAATTATAAATGCGGTTGACCAACCAACTAAACCAAAACTGGCAAAATAATTATTGATATTGGAAACTGGCGTTTTGGCAAAAACCGTGTATTGCAAATCGAACAGCGCAGGAATCCAGAAAAAGGCTGAAACTCCTACTCCAAAAAGTAAGGTCACAAAACAGAAACGGCCGGTTTTGATTCTTTCTTTGGAAATGAAGATGTTTAACAGCGTATAGGGAATTATTAAAAACATGAATAATACTGCAAGAGTATTGTGAGCAACGATTAGACAGGCAATGCCGATTGAAATCCAAAATAAACTTCCTCTCTCTATCTGCCATAAAATGAATGGCAAAATTGTTAGTGATAAGACTTCCCCGACCGAACCTCGTTGATAGATGTCGAACAAATGATAAGGGAAAAATGTATAGAGAGTGGCTCCAATTAGTGAAGAAAAATTATCAAATATTTTCCTCAGCCAAAGAAATGTAAATAAAGAAGACGTAAAGATACAGAGAATTAGCAAAGTTTTTATTGTATTGACGAAATTAATCCCTAGAATATGAATCGGGACGGCCAAATACATAAACAGGGGGTATAAAAAATCAGCGACCGGATAACCATAGCCGTTATTTAAGCGCATTAAAAATCTGACAGGAAATTCACCGTTTCTTAGAGTTTGGAAAAAAGCCGAGAACCTGATGACCATCCAACCGCCGTCATCAGTAACGGGAAATCCGGAATGCAGTAGGCCTAAAATTGCCGGAACTGCCAATACCACTGCCAATAATATAAATACTAAATTACGATTTATTTTTTTTAACATAAATTACCGTTAAGAATAACGCTAATAAACCCAAGACCGCAATCCCCAAGCCCAATTCAAAAGTTTTCGGACTATAATAGAATTCCACAATATGTTCTCCTTTTGGTATCGCCACTGCCCGGAAGGCATAATCTGCCAGCATAAGCTCCGTTGGCTTTTCATCAATGGTTACTTTCCAATCCGGATAATAATTATCCGAAATAAATAATAGCTCGTTGCCTGAAGTTTTAGTATTAAAAAAAACTTTATTTGGAGAATATGAAATAAGTTTTACTTCTCCGCTCGAGTTTTTATCAATAGTGAGGCCCGGTAATTTTTCTAAAATTAGCGTTTTCCCTAAATCGGCAGTATAAATTGCGCTTAAAGCTTGAGCTTTATTTTTTACCAAAACAAAATCACTGGTCAAGAAAAATCTTGGCAAAGCATTTTTGTTTTCATAAACCTGCCAAGGATATATTTTTTCAACTAGGGTGAATTGATCCGCAGGAAAAGTGCTGAAATCCGTTTGAAGCCAAGTGTCAACCATATCTTGATAATTAAGGACATATTTAATGCCTAGCAGATTGAGAATTCTTTGCCGAAAATAATTTGTCTTTAAATCATTAACTCCATACCCGGGCGCAATATTGGCATCTGGTCTTGGTAGCATTTGCGGTAACTTACCATTTATTGATGACGCTAATAATTCTCCGTATCTGGAAATGTGCAAAGGGTCATTGCCTTCAGGCGAAAAAGTTTGGTCAACGCTTTGGTAGTTCGCCTGGATATAAGCCGAACCGTATCCCCAATACCGGTTAATGCCGGCGATATTTTGAAGATAAGAAGTAATTGGTGTTTGCGGATAAGTCAACTCGCTTGGCGCAAATGGCGTAATTTTGTTGAAAAAATAGAACAGATCAAATATCACCAACAGTGTCAATAAAACCAAGCTGATTTTAAGATTTATCCTTTTTAGAAAAACTGCCAAAATCGTTAACAAAATAAGAACGCTGGGAAGAATTAAATTGTGCTCGCTGATTTTTAGATTTGCGGAAAGCGCCGGAGAAAATTTAATCAGAAATAAAACTGCTCCCCACACCAGTATCAAAAAAACGATGAATCCAACCGCAAATATTTTTTTAAAAGATTTCTCGTTTATAAACTGGTTTAATCCGATTGCGCCTAAAACTATCAAACTGAAAATTAAGATGCTGAATTCCCTGGTGGCGACAGTTGTTGAGATAACCGGGATTGGAATCAGGTAAAAATATTTAACCAGTGGAAGATTAGTGGCAATAATCAAAGAAACTGCGGCAACAACCAAGAAAAACTTTTTTTCGAGAGAATTAACCTTGTTGAAAATCGCGTAAATTGCAAAGAAAAGAATGACAATTCCCGGATACATCACCCTTTCAATGTAAGTTCCGTCTATCCAATAATTCCGGGTGGCCGGATTGCCAAAGAAATCCGGGATAGCGATAGTTATCCAGTATTGAAGCGGCGCCAAATTCTTTCCAATCTGTGCTAACGTATATGCTCCTCTGGTAGACTGGGAAAAAAGCTGCAGGGTTGGTAAAATCTGAAAGGAAGTTAATAAAAACGGTAGCGCTAAAGAGAGTAGAAATAGCAGATGAATCCTGAGTAGTCTCAGTTTTTTTTGCGCGAACATTAAGCATAAGTAGTAGAAAAGGCAAAGAACATAAACATAAAAAACTCCCTGAATATAACCGGCCAGAATTGCCACAGAAAGAGTGGCGACCAGCGCAAGAAAGTTTTTGCTATTTATTTTTTGTGACATATATTTAATTACTAAAAGCACCAGCGGAAGCCATAATATGGTGCTACCGATATTTCCGTACTCAAGCCAAACCGTCATATATGAAGAAAAACCAAACGCAATTCCACCGATAACAGCGGGGAAATCCTTAAGCCCGACTCCTTTTCTAAGGAATAAATACATGAAAAGTGCGGCCAGAAACGGTTGGAACATAATGATTAACGTCCAGGAGAAATTAAAAGGTAGTAAAAAATACAAAAAATTGAGTGGATAGAAAACGGCTGTTTGAAAATCTGCCAGTTGCGGATTGCCCGAAAAATTATAGGGATTCCAGAAAGGAATGTTGCCTTGTTTTAGTTGATTAACGGAAAAATAGCGCCAGGGATAGATTTCGCTAATTACATCCTGACCTTGCGCTTTGTTTGGGTATCCATTTGGAGCAAACCCTAAAAAAGACTGCGCCCGATAGGGATTGGTGTTCACCAAAAGATCGCCGGGAAAAGGAATTTGCCCTTTAAAAATTGGGTAGAAAAATACGAGAACAACAATCGTGATTAGAATAAAAGGCCAAAAGCGTATCACCTTTTTCATCATCGGTTGGGCGGGATTATTTGATAAACTCGGTAATAAAAATTCGTGTCTCCTTGTCTAACTTCAAAAACCAACTTGAGCGGAAAATCAATCGGGATTACCACATGCTGCGATTGGTAGAAAACGAAATAGGCAGGCATTTTCTCGGCATAATTTAACGTTGTTTTAGGGAAAATATCCACCGGCCAGTAACCTTTAACTGTAATATTTTTATCATTACCCAAATACATTTCTAAAGATTCCGGCAATAAACCAAAGGTCCCTTCTGTAGCGACAAATATTTTTTGGCTCTCAGATTGTTTCTTAAAAAAAGCAACACTTTCTTTAATTCCCCAACCGGCCGCCCAGCTGTCAACGTATTGTCCATGATCCGCATCGGCAATTGGCGCTTTTAAGGGATTGATGGCAAAAAGTAACGAAATATACAGAGGATAAGCAATAACCGCTAATAATAGTATCAGTTGTAAAACTTTTGCATAAGAAACGTTTTTCGGAAAGAACTCTTCGGCTTTTTCAAATAAATAATTTAATGACCAAGCCACCAACGGCAAAAGCATTACGCTCATTAAAAAGACGAACCTTGGATAAATTAATCTGCCGAAGAGTGCCAGAGCCAGAAACGGCAACGCAAAATACAGCAGTAATAAAACTTTTTCTTTGAAAAATTTATTAATGAATATTATTGCCAGCAGAACCAAAATTAGGTACGCAGGTGTTAAGTACTGCAAAAGCCAACTGGTAAGTCCGCTCAAATTACTATTGAAGTAGATAAACGGATGCTGGAACCACTCGGAAAACGGGTAGACAAACGTGGCATTTTTAATCGCAATCATGTCATATAAAGGAGAGAGTCTTAAGACATTGTAAAGACCATAACTAATAGCTGCAGCGAAAACTGCAAGCGCTGCGAATTTAAATAATTGTTTCTTGACGAATTTCTGTTTAAAGTTAAAAAGAATTAGTAAGAATGGCAATAAATAGATGCTAAAAAAATTTGAACTTTTGGTTAGAACTCCCCCGCCGATAACAAAACCGAGTGTATAAGCAATATTCAATCTGACTTTTCTGACCAAAAGAATAGAAAAATAGAGCGCCCAAACGTAAAAGGTCGCCACCATGCTGTCATACAAAGCCATCCTATCTAAGACTTGAGCGAAAGGATAAACAATATATAAAGCAACGGTAAGAAAAGCGGTTCGTTTGTTTTTAAAAAGTTCGTAGGTTAGAGCAAAAAGGCCGAGCATGGTGAAAAAACCTGAAAGAACCGAAACTAATCTTCCGGCAATAAGCGGATCCTTAATAAATTTTATGAAAACCATTGCAACCCACACAAACATCGGCTGTTTACCGTCAGTTAGGGATATAAACCGCCATGCAGCGTCATTTAAAGCAATCTGCGCCCACCTAACATAAATTGCCTCATCGGTAAAGATTGGCAATCGATTGAGAAAAATTAAACGGAGAACAAAATAAGCTGCAACAAGAAGGATGGAAGTGAGTATTTCCCATTTATACTTCAAAACAAGCTTCATATAAAGATTATAGTAGAACTGTGGTATCTAATCAACGCTAGCTTGTAACTTGTTGCTGAGGAGCATCTTGACTACTACGGAAAACCTCTGCAATAGCTCCCAGAGCTTTTGGTCCCCAGGTGAGCAAATCTTCTCCGTTCATTTCCTGACCGACATTATCAATTAAGATTCCACTAAAACCTCTAAAACTTATCATTCTTTCTGTGCGTTTTTCTACCTTACCGTCAGACGTAACAAAAATTCCTGTTTTGTCATCAAGCACTCCTATCCTTAACAAAGCTTCCTGATGATAAGCATTTAAAAGATTTACCATCGACCATGTATTGACCACGTTTGCCGAAGGGAAGATTCCCTGACTACACATTAAGTCAGCAAATCTCGCAATTTCACTCGCATACTGAGTTCCCAATTCCCGTCTATCAGCATCCGTTCGATCGAATACTCTCTGGACTTCCTCAGTACAATAGGTTATTACGTTAAATTCTAATCTACCCTTTCTTTCATCCATAGCGAAAGCGATTATATTCCGAAGGTTATTGAAAGTCAACTATAAGATTTTGCGGGTCTTGATTAGAAGAGACAAAACGAAAACTATTAGAACGGCGACTAGGCCGGCAATTTCAATATTTTGGATTATTTGCGGGTAGCCTTTGGCATAATCGGTCATAAAGACATAAGGAATATAAATTCCTACGGCAAAAATTGACGCAACAATTGCCGGAATTGAAATATATTTTTCGTGAGCTACAAACGCCGCCATTGATAGCGGAAACACTAAATACCATGGCTGAAAAGTCGTTCGAATACTGGCGAGCAGAACCGTTGTCAAAGATAAAATTACTGAAGCGATAAAAAACTTTTCCCAGTTTATTTTTCTGCCTGTTCTATCAAAAAATCCGATGAGAATGAACAGCGGCAAAAGCGCACCGGTAGAAAACTTAACGCCAATGGAAAAAAGATTACTGACCCAGGATAAAACTTTTTTCTTTTGCAGAAAAAGGTAAATTGAAAGAAGAATAAAAAATATCATCGGAATGTCGTTATGCGCCGAAACTAAAGATTCAATTAAAACCAGTGGGTTAAAGGCAAAAAAGGCGACATTGAATAATTTATGTTCAGGGAAAATTCTTGCGGAAATCTTGTAAATTAAATAACAGCTACCTAAAAAGGATAGCGCCATCAGGATTTTAAAAAGGAAAAAAGTCGGCAAAAAATAATCCATGCCAATAAAAGTTAAAGGTACGGTTAAAACCAACCAACTTGGGCCATATGGATAAGTGCGCTGAGTCCAACGCATGAAATTAAGCATCGGGTCACCTACAAAATCCGAAGGCCTATGGAAATATGGATTTAATTGATAATGCGAAATAATTCTGGCGTCAAAAATATAGTTGAATAAATCATACGAAAATGCATTATAAGAAAACACTAAAATAACGGCGGTTAAAATAGTGAGGATAGTTAAAGCTTTGAGCTTAAGCTTGCCTTTCTTTGCCAAATATAAAAACGCGCAATAGAAAATAAATAATAAACTGGCTATGACAATAAAGATCAAAGTCGAAAGAGGACGCTCAAAAAAACCGATATGCTGAAGAAATTTTTCAACGGTCTGATAAATTGACAGTTTTGATAGGGTTAAATTTAAATCGACTTGCGTAAAAGAATAAATGAAAAAACCTACGAGAATAAAAATGTAGGAGGAAAAAAGAAGCCTTAATTTGTTCATAAATTTCTGTATTTCCCCGAAATATCGTTTAATTTGATTCTGACTAAATCTTCTACCGCTTCTAAGGAATCTTTTATCGGACTGACTCTTCGACTTTCAACATAAAACCATTCAACCGGAACTTCCTTAATTTTATAGCCCATTTTTTGGGCCAGAAATAGTAACTCAACATCAAATCCGGCTTTGACTGATGATCCGGAAATTTCTTTATAACCATTATGGAATTTCTGTAAGCTTGTAAAAAGCTTATCCGAAACGTCTTTTCTAAAAAGTTTGAATCCGCATTGCGTATCTTGGATTCCCCTCAGTCCTACGATTACAGACCTTAACACGATCATTCCTCTGGCCATCAAAAGCCGTGTCCACGGATCGCCTTGGCGCTTCGAGCCCCTACTACCAATCACAATATCGTATTCCTTAACAAATGGCAGAAGCTTGGCTACTTCTTCTACCGGCGTTGCCTGATCCATATCCATAAAAAGGGCATACTCGCCTTTTGCTTTTAAGATTCCTGATGTGACGGCGCCCGCCTTTCCAAAATGGGAAGTTTTTATTAAACTAAATCTGGGATTATCTTTGATGAATTCTTCGACTAACTCGATGCTTCCATCGGTTGAGCCATCATCGACGATGATTACCTCCGATAAGTATTTTTGCCTTGAAAGAAACCGTTCAATCTTATCTAGAACTCCTTTACGAAGATTTGTTTTTTCGTTATATGAGGGGACTACAATCGAGAGATAAATTTTACTCACACAAAGATTATACAAGAAACAAAATCCATAGACAAATAACTCTTGACAGCATTAAACTAAATACCTTATAAATATATACTGCCTCTTTTTATGTCTGCAGAAATACCGATAACTCCGCCGGATGAGCTTGAAGATGTACCCTCAGATTATATTGTACAAAACCAGGCGTTTTGGGATAACGCACGAAGAGGAATATTCTCAAGACCTATGGAAATACCAGCTCTCTTAAGCACTGCCTTACATAATCGCATCGTAGAAACATTCGAACTAAATCAGGCCCAACAACCAACCGTAGTTTGGTCCGTTGTTTTCGATAACCCTAAATCGCCAAGCAGTAAATATGTCTACGAAAGACGCTTTCCCGAAGACGTGCCGAAGAAAGAAGAAACAAACTACGCAGTTGGCATCGATAGAATAAATGAATATGTTACAAGTTATGCAACCAGGGAGTTTATCAGAAGGAATACAGATGCTCCGGTATTACGAGCTGTTTCGAAAGGATATAGATTTGTTTCGGAACTGGCAACCTATGGATTACTACTTAGTGGTACTTATAGGCGGATGATAGACATTGAAATATTAGCCAAAGCCGCGGGGAAAGATTTTAAAGGCGCTCTTTGGGAAGGACTTTTTAACCATAATTTTGACCCCATCAACGGAATAATTGCCGACACCACGGATTTCACCGGACTATCCAATCTGAATGAATTGGCAATTCAAATCGGACGTACAAGGTTAAAGAGACTTGATATTGGCAAGCTGGTCGGCAAACTGGAAACCAATAGAACCGACGGAGCCTTAACGAAAGGTGCAAAAAATGCTTGTTTATCTATTGCGGCTGGAGGAGTGTTTAGAACGCCGGGAATCATAGAATTATCCGGCATAATGATAACCCTGGCCCCTTTAATACCTTTTATTGGCGTGCATGAATCTATACATCATTATTCAGGGGGAAAAGATTATCTCGGATTTATCCCTGCGAATTTGATTCACAAAGAAGTAACGCCCCACATGGCAAAATTTGAAGGGGAATAAAACTACATCATTCCCTCACCGGAAACTTCTGCCTTTCCGCCCATTTCTTTAGTCGTTTCCCTTAAGAGAAGCGCAGACAAAGCACCGACGAATGTAATTGCCGCCGAAGAAAGAAAAACAATATGAAATGACACTAAATTTGCTTTAATTATCATTAGATATGCAGCCTGTTTTAGAACATTCGGATCGAAACTGTTAATCACGCTAAATTTCTGCACATTCATTATTCCTGCTGTAACACTGTTAGTTAAAATTGTTGCAAAAATGGCCACTCCGAAAGCTCCGGCAATGTTCCTAACCAGCGCTAAAATTGAAGACGCCACTCCGACCTCATGCAAAGGGACAGTTGAAATAGAAGCGTTGGTAATCGGCGCAAACGTCAAACCGAGACCTAAAGCGAAAAGCGCCAAAAGAATGGCAAAATGCGTAAAGGTCCAAGTTAAATCGATGCCAGAAAACAGATATAGAATAAAGGCCGCCCACATTAGTCCGGTAAAAACAACGTATTTGGGTGTAAACCTTGCGGACAAACGCGCGCCAGTTTGCGCACCAATCATCATTCCCGCTGCCATCGGTAAGAAAAGATAACCAGTTTTTGTAACATCGTAACCCATATAGCTTTGCACAAAAATAGGCAACAGGAAAAGTCCGCCGATCATACCCATAAAAGTGATAAATGATACCAATAGGGAAATGGCGAATTCCGGAATTTTGAAAAATTTTAAATCGACCACCGGCTCTTTTTGTCTTTGTTCAACCAAAATGAAGGCGACAAACGAAACAGCGGTAACAATATAGGAGACTACGCTGTTGAGACTGAACCACCCCCAGCTTTGCCCCTGATCCAAAACCAAAACCAATGTCCCCAAAGCCGAGCCTAACAAAAGCGAGCCCCAAATATCAAAATTCTTAATGCCTCTAATCTTTTTTACCGGTTCCTGAATATATTTCCAAGCCATAAAAGCGCCCAAGATGCCAATTGGAACGTTAATGTAAAAAACGCTACGCCAGGAAAAATTATCGATTAACGGACCACCTAAAAGCGGCCCAAACACTGCCGCCACGCCAAAAACAGCCGACCAAAGTCCCATCGCCTGGGCGCGTTTTTGCCTGTCTTGAAAGGTAAAAGCAATAATGGAAAGCGCCAAAGGATAATCGATGGAAACGGTAATTGCCTGCAAAATCCGGAAAATAATCATCTGCGGCAGGTTGGCGGAAAGTCCGGCAAAGATAGAGGAGACAACAAAACCGATAATGCCAAAAAGATACAACGGCTTCCGGCCGATTAAGTCACCCAGTTTGCCAAAAATCGGGACAAAAATTGCGTTAGCAATAATGTAAGCGGTCGAAATCCAACTCGCCTCAGAAACCGTAATGCCAAAATCGGAAATCATTTTAGGCAAAGCGAGATTGACAACCGTTCCATCAAGTCTTCCCAAAAAACTGGCAATCATGACTGTGAAGAGAATTATCCACTCGTGCGACTGAAATCCACGCCCTGTAGTTGCTTTTACTTTCTTTTCCATAGGACTTAAGGAGTGTTGGTATAGACTGTCATTTTGGCAGACATACCATTTTTAATCTGCGGATAGCTGTAAGCATTAAATCTGGCATAGACGATAAATTGTTGCGTCGGTCTCTCGCTGGAAACTGAGAACTGTAATTGTGTTTGTTTGGCCGTCGGACTAATTTCGTCAACATATCCCCAAAATGTTTGTCCAGGAAGCGCGTCGATTGTAAACGAAACCACTTGACCAACTTTTACTTTATCTAAACCTTTATTCTCATCGATGGTGCCGGCAATGCGCATATCGGCAAAATTAATCATTTGCACCACCGGAGTTTGTGAACTGGCAAGGCTGCCAATCGCATTATCGGTTGAAACGATTAAACCGTCTTGGTAAGCGTTTAGAGAGCTTGTTCCAACAATTGCTAGAGCGTCACCTTTTTTGACTTGCTCCCCTTCGTAAACTTTTATATCTGCTATTGTCCCTGGAGTTTGCGGAGAAATCGTGATGATTGGCGCCTGCACTAGAGAGTCTTCGATACTCACCCTGTCTTTTAATAATTGGTAACCAATATATCCACCGATTAAAAGAACAGCGACTATTACCACCAACATGACTCTTAAAACTTGCGGATTTTTAATTTTGGCAATTAAGTTTTTCATATAATTGAATACAATTTTGAAATAATTGATTGCGGATTGGTAATTACTTTGTCTGTATCTAAAAGTCCGCTCATTACTTCCGTTTGTCCATTAACAGTATCTCCGGTTGTGACTTTTTTAAGCACTGGTTTCCCATTTCCCAACACCCAAACATGCGAGTCCGAAAGAACGGTCCATGACGGAACGAGAATTACTTTTTGATTGAAATTACTTTTAATCAGCACTGTTCCGCTTTGTCCTAATTTAACTGAAGTTGGAAGATTATTGATTTTAACATCAACTCTGTAAATTTGGTCACCGTTTGCCAAAATTGTCTTTTGTGGATAGATTTTATCCACCACTCCCTGCAAAGTTTGACCACTTATTGCATCCAGAGAAACCGTCACCGGATTGCCAACACTGATAAAAGCGATTTCCTGTTGTCTGACGTTGGCGCTAAAAACCATTGAAGTCGGATCGGCGACTACGAAACTGGTGACCGGTGCAATATTAACTCCGGTCGTATTTACATCTTCATGCAAAATAATACCGTTGATGGGGCTTGTTAGAGTTGCAAGCTGTAATGAATAATTGGCTAGGTCAACGCTAAGCTGAGCTGAATTTTGCGCTAAATTAGCGTTATCCACTAATCTTTTAACTGCATCGTAAACAACTTGAGTTTCTGGAATGGCGGAATATCCTTGCTTATTAGTTGTATCCAAAGTTGTTCTTTGTTGGCCTTCCAAAACGCCGGCGTTTTGGTTTTCCTGTGTTTGACCAACGGTATTTTTTGTAGCTTGATAGGTATTGGCTACAATCTGTAATTGTTTTTGCAAAGCGTAAGTATCCAGTTGGGCAATCGTCTGACCCTGGGAAATTGCGTCTCCTTCTTTAAACGGAAGATATATTAATTTTCCGCCCATTTGGAAATTTAAAACAGCTTGGGTTTGTGCGGCAATGCTACCGGTTGCCAAAATTTTCTCTGAAACTGCATTTACACTCACTGTTTCAGTTTTGGGAGAGGAAGCGGCGTGAACAAGAAAGGTAACGGCAAAAATGCCGATGATTACCACAAAAATTGTAACTACGACATATCTTAAAGTTTGTTTGTTGAATAATTTTTTCATAAGTTTGCTGATTTTTCTGCTAAAACTTCTAAAATTCTGAGTAAGTCTAATTTGTCTTGCTTCGAAAGATAGGACAAGAGTTTTTTCATTTTACTAGCTCTTTGCTTTTTGACTTGTGTCAGCAATTTTTCGCCTTGTTTGGTCAAATTAATTTTAACGATTCTTCTGTCTTTAATATCATTTTCTCTTCTTACTAACTTTGCCGTAATTAATTTATCAACTAGCGCAGTTGCGGTTGGCATGGTAGTGGCAAAATGACTGGCAATATCTCCCATATGCATTCCCGCTTTTTTTTTAATGTACTCAAGCGCTTGACACTGCAGTATGGTTGGATGAGAATGCTCAAAACTTCCAGACACACCACCTTTAAAATTTCTGCCTAAGTTAAATATTGCTTCTAGAATCTGGTCATTTATTTCGTCTGCCATATTATTAAATGGACTAATTGTTAGATAGTATAACTAATTTTGGGAGAAATGTCAAATGTTAGTTTTTGGGTTGTTCTGATGATATAATAATAGTACGCCGCCATCGTCTAGTGGCCTAGGACGTCAGATTCTCATTCTGAAGATCGCGGGTTCAACTCCCGCTGGCGGTACTCAGTGAGAGCCCCTTATTGTCAAACATTCGAATAGATTGATATATCGGGCTAATCTCGGTGTTGTAGCACCCCGGATACCCCCAAACCAGCCCAGAGGGAAATATTGAACACAGTAGGACTCGAATCTGGCTTAAGTTTGACATCTGATAAGTCGTTCCTAAATTGGCAAACTTTTCTTTCATAAATTTTACGATTGATTCAAGATTATATTTTGCCAACAATGCATCATCTTTTGAAATTTGAATTGCCCTAACTTGGTCTTCAATTAACTTATTTTGCTCTTTAAATATTTCATCAGAAAAGACACCGGTTAAATTTTTCTGAATAAGTGATTGTCGAAGTTCAAATAACCTTTTTAATTCCTTATCCGCTTCATCTCGTCGTTTCTGAAGTTGTCCTACTCGTTGATAATAAGTTCTTCTTAAAAGAGCTATAAAGGCGTCTAGTCCTTCTCTTGTTGGAGTTATGCTTGATAAATACTGTATTGTTTCAGTTTGTACTTTATCAACGGAAATGGAAGGTGATTGACAACCCTTTTGACATCTATAATAAGCGTATCGGGCAAGCTTACCCTTACTCCATCCACCTGTTACCGGTTTCTTGCAAACTCCACAGATTAAAATTCTTCTTAATGGAAATTCTTTATTGTCCATATTTCTTCTTGCAATGGGTACGTTGATATTAGTATTTCTTCCATCAATTGCCGCCTGAACCCTATAGAAAACCGCTTCCGATACCATCGGCAAATGTTGGCCTTTAATTCTTTCGGGATATTTGTCAGAAGATAATAATCCAATGTAATAACAACTTCTAAACATTCTACTTAATGTTTGCGGTCTAATAATGTGTTCTTTACCCTTGTATCGATGTACTACTCCCCAACTATTTAAAAGGTTTGCCATTTCTCGCAAGGTTTTTGTTCCTGTCGCCATAAGTTCCCATGCCTTTTTTACTTTTTCCCAAGCCTCCGGATCTTTTACCGTATATCCGTTTTCATTTTTATAACCAAGCGGGGCGACTCCACTTTTGAGACCCGTCAGAAATCTTGCCCGTAATCCGTTTTTTGTTCGTTCGCTTCTTACGTCATTATCCATTTGGGCAAAACTGGCAAGCATTGTTTCCACGAATTTCTCAGTAGGGCTATTGCCTGTTGGTTCGGAAGCAGAAATAAGAGATATTTCGCACTCGACAAGTTTTCTTCTTATCGCTAGATAATCCGAAGTCTGTCTTGAAAGTCTATCTAATCTATAAATAATGAGCGCGTCAATATTTCGCTTATTCTTTTTGCAAAAATCCAACATCTCAATTAGAACCGGCCTCCCAGATATGGTTTTTGCAGAACGTCCTTCTTCCCTAAAAATCTTAATTATCCCCATCCATCTTCTTTCGGCTTCTTGTTTACATAGCTTCTCCTGTGTCCCCAAAGAAAAATTATCAACTTGCTCCTCCGTAGAAACTCGCAAATACATTATTGCCTGTTTTTGTCCAAAATTGTTTGTTATTGATTCCATAATCTACCCTCCGTTTAAAATTTCTTTTAAAGTCATCCCTTTGAACGTTTCTCTTTCATATTCATCAAGCCAACCGTCAATTAAGAATTCAAATTCCGTGACCATAATCTCTACTTGCTCGCTTGATAAAGCCTTGCCAACCTCTCCAAGAATTCCTTTTACCTGTACTACTTTTATTTCTTCGCTATGTTTTGGAAATATGGAATTTAGAGCATTTTCTATTGAAGTTTGGGGGGTAAGTTGGTTAGGCACATTGGGGTTTATTGATGTGGAACCTACCCTAGAAACGGTTTCTATTGAAGGAAAAAGTGATAAAGTTAAAGCTTCTTGCATGTTAGTAAAACTATCTCATTTGAGATAATTGTATATCCCGAACGAGATAGTTGTCAAGGGGTTATAGTATTCTTTTAAGTCACTTTTAGGCATGAAAATGAGCAGTCTTTTAATTTCCTCTAAGCATTGTTTAAAAGGGCAGCTTTCAGTTCCTCTCAGTGCTTGGAGGAAATTAAAAACTATTCTTGAATAGATAAATCTATGCGTAATTTGATTTACAAGTAGACATATTCTATAATTCAGGCCTTATGGGAGTAGAAGGCGGCAGTCAAGGATACGGAGAAGAAGATGGTGGTG
The DNA here is from genome assembly GCA_035510555.1 of Patescibacteria group bacterium. Lineage (GTDB taxonomy): Bacteria > Patescibacteriota > Microgenomatia > Levybacterales > UBA12049 > DATKGX01. Next base: position 59,867 of record DATKGX010000048.1, read on the forward strand.
GAGATAATAGTCCAACAGCAACACACTATTTCCTAGAAATTGTTCAGGAGGTAGTTGCTTCTCTGGATTCTGACACAAAATGGGATCAAGGTGTACATGAAGGAAATGCGCTGATTGCTGCGTATGGCTTGGTCAGAACTGTTATGCCTAGCGAATTACCTCAATTCGGGAGCGCGCTTACGGACTTATCAACAAAACATCCAGAATCTCTCCTAGTGGTAACCGGAGCATATAAATTAATCAGGGAGGCATATTCTGTTGAGCAAGGACTTAGTTCGCGAGAAGTCAGGAGATTGTTAGGCTTACCTACCAAAGGAAGAATCTTTCCTACTCAAGCTGATAAATCAAATTCAACGAGATAAGTTTTATAGACCCATTGACTTCACTTAGCCTCAGTGCTACACTCTAGGCCACTTAGTAAACTCCTGCCCTTTACGAGAGGGCTATGAATAATAGTGACTATCAGCAGGAGCTAGCATTAATTCATCAGTTACAAACTCATACGTTTTCCGTAGGGCATGCCTATCTCCTCATTCTCTTTGGTCTTCCATTACCAATTCACTTAAAACTTGCTATCTACCATTTCCTTACATCTCTACCGCTTCCGCAACTGTCTCCTATGCAAACAACCGTCCTCATCCTGGTCGGCCCAATCCTTTTCCTTGTATTCATGTATTTCTTTGTTAAGCTCGTAATTACTATCGTAAGAACGCTTATCCCTTTTGTTTTAACTAGATTTAAGAAGACAAAAGAAGAGAAGATATTCTTAGAGTTAACGTTCCCTTCAGATACAAGTAAGTCTGCGTATGCCACGGAGCAACTATATAAAACGATGCATACGGTAGCCGGAAGAAACAAAGGCTTTTTTTCTGTCAGGAAAACATTTTCTTTGGAAATTGTCTCAAGCCGAAATGACGGAATTAGATATATCATTGGTGTTCCACCAGCTGATGCAGATGTTATGCGTCGAACCTTGATATCATATCTTCCCGGTCTTTCTATCCGAGAAATTCCGGATTATCTACAAAGCATGCTGGTTGTTGAAGAAAATGAAGATGCTAAGCAAGCAACAGAGAAATCACTTGGTTTTGTACAATTTACTCTCTCCGATGACTTTGTCTTACCTTTAGAGAACCAAAAGGTGCTCGGAAAACACGATTCCATCGCATTTCTAGCCGGCAACATGACTAAGCTTGAAAAAGGAGAGCTTGTCGCTTTCCAGATTGTCACAAGCCCTACGGTAAGTAGCAAAGTGAGGGAACACATGCTGCGTGCGAAAAACGCTATCTATCAAGGAAAGCCATTATCTCCGGTTTTGTTTAAAAAAAGTGCTTTACCGCTTCCCCCTGCCCTCATCCTTATCCTAGGCCCTGTTGTTTGGCTTACGGTTTCGTTTGTAAAACTTTTACTTGCCATGCCTCACCTGATCCTTGATCCTAAGGGGCCACACGCAAAATATTTTTTTGATTCAAGTTCAAAAAGTCAGCTGCAAGCTATTCTTAATCCTTATGAAATGGAACTTTCAACGGTTGTCAAAGGAAAACTCTCAGAACAGTTGTTTGAAACATCAATCAGGCTACTTATTATGACAAATACCGAGGAAGAATCTGATGCCAGACAAACCGGCCTTGTCTCCTCATTTAGTCAATTTACAAGCCAGTACCAATCATTAGTACAACAAGAAATGACTCCACTCCCATTTTTAGCTAATCAAATATTTAAGAAACGCTTCACAGATTTTCAAAAGCGTAATCTATCCAATGACAACTTAATCCTTTCTTCATCTGAAATTTCCGACCTATACCATTTCCCTAATATGGATATTACAAAAATTGAGGGGCTGGTTAAAAGTAAGAGCAGTGAGCTACCAGCACCCAGGTCCATAAAAAGAGATGATGGCGATCTTGATGTCATTGTCGGTAAGAATACCTATGGAGGAGAGGAAACAGCAGTTGGGCTAAGAAAGAGGGATCGATATCAACATACATACATCGTCGGTAAAACGGGTATGGGAAAATCTACCATTATCGAGGGGATGGCATTACAGGATATTCAAAGCGGAAAAGGGATCTGTGTTATTGATCCGCATGGAGACATGGTTGAGCATTTATTAACCTTAATTCCCAAAGATAGACAAAAGGATGTTGTCTTTGTTAATCCATTTGATAAAGAGTTTCCTACAGGGCTTAATATTTTAAATCCCGGTACAAATTACGAAGATCTTGAAGAAGAACACCGAAGAATTGCCCAAACTGTGATGTCAATATTTATGAAAATAACGCCGGAAAGACATTGGGGCCAACGTATGGAACATATTTTAAGAAATGCGATTCTGACAACTCTCCTAATACAAGCAGGCACTACGAATACACCCTACATTTCCCTTTATACAATCCAAAAGCTTTTAACAGATGATAAGTATCGAAAATCTGTTACGGGAACTCTTTCCGATCCTATTTTAAAGCAGTTCTGGGAAAAAGAATTTATGTTGTTTAGAAAAGGTCAGCAGGGGGATATGGTTGCGCCCTTAACAAATAAAATCGGAGAATTTATTACCGATCCACTCTCGCGATTCATATTACTGCAGAAAAATAGCACCATCAATATTTCAGAAATTATGGATAATAGTAAAATCTTGCTTGTTAACCTTTCTAAGGGAAATTTAGGAGAGGAAAGAAGCGCCTTTTTTGGAACAATAATTACCTCTCTTATTCAACTTGCTACCTATCAAAGAGCACAGACTGAGGAAAAGAAAAGGCGTGATTTTTTCGTTTACATTGATGAATTTCAAAACTTTGCAACGCCTCATTTTACCGAGCTGTTTTCAGAAGCCAGAAAATATCATGTATATTTTACCCCTTCTCACCAAAACATTGCCCAGATTGATGATCCAAAAGTGTCAAAAGTAATTAAAGGCAATAGCGGAAACTTCATTGCTCTTAAAGGAAGCTCTGATGATGAAGAGGCTATGCTACCCATTTTCTCCCCGGAAGTAGAGAAAGGACAAATCGTCAATCTTGCTCCTTTTCATTTCTTTATGAAAGTAACCAATGATGAAAGTGAAGACGCCTTTACCGGTGTTACAATACCGGTTGAAAGTAGCGGAAGTAAAGAAACAAAGGAGGGTATTATTAAACAATCAAGACTGCATTACGCAACCAAACGGGAAGATGTTGAAAAGCAATTAGAACAGCTACTTAAAGTCGCTCCAAAGGTTCAAAAACAAGTGCTTAAAAATACAAGGATTAAAAAGAAACGATTAGCATAATTGTCCTCGATGTTGAGGACAATATTTTAGGCAATTTGAGCATAAATTAAAGATAAATTGTGACACCTACCCTTACCAAATACGGAGTATATTATACGGTTGGGTATGGCATAAATACTAAACTTACAAAAAATAACTTAATGACACAACTAAACCTAACAAACAAACAACAAGAAATATTAACACTAATCCCTAGATTTAGATTCTTAGACAGAACCCATATCCAAACATTCTTAAAACATAAAGACAAGAAACGAATCAACAGCTGGTTAAAAAACTTAACAGAAAAAGAATACATACAAAGAATATATGACAATCATATTGTGGGAAAGAATAGAAGAGCTGCTATCTTTTCTTTAAATAACAACGGAGTAAGATTTGTAAAAGCTTTAGGAATATATGACAGATCTTTTATTCATAAACTGTATTGGGACAAAGACAGGTCTGATGCGTTTATTGAGCGCTGTCTATTTATTGCCACAATCTGTTGTGAGCTTGAAAAGAAAGAAAGCAATATGCTGCATTACGAATACGCAACTGAAAGCGATTTCTGTGATCCAACTAACCCCTTTCATTTTTTAAAAGTTTCTAAATTACCAATCGATTTATACTTTAAAAAAAGAAAGGGAAGATTAACAAAGCATTTTCTACTGACATTATTTGAGCAAACTCTTCCGCGTTACAGACTACGAAAAAGGATTAGGGATTATCTAGAATTTTACTATAGTAATGACTGGAAGAATCTTACAAATACTAAATTTCCCACGCTATTATTTGTGTTTCAAACAAAAGAGCGCATGATTTATGCAAAGAGGTATATCAAAACGCTGTTTGATGATGATAGCCCTGATGATTTATCAATCAATCTCGCGGTAGCTAGCGACGTACAAACCGAAGGTGGCGTTACTGGAGAGATTTGGGAAGAGGTTGAATAAAAATCCTACCGCTTCGGTTAGAAAGCGGTAGGATTAAAGCCCTACTCTTGTGGTTCGTGTAGCTTTTTAATTTCTGAAAGCCTGATAGGCTTAAAATACATGTCCCTTTCAATACTTAAATCCATCGGACCCTTAAGGTTTTGCAGTTCGGAAAGACTAAAATATCCTAACTCTGGATAGTCTCCTGCTACGTAACCGAAAAAAGAATCTTTTCCGTCAAATTCTATGCCGTACCATTTCCAGCTTGTCCAAACAGCAAAGAATTTACAAACAACCATCGGATCTTTCTCGTTTTCTTGAGAATAGAGTGCCGGCAATGCTTTTCTTAGTTCTTCTGTTATTAGTTTCATATTTCACCCCCTCTCTTTTTAGAATTTGTTTTTAGGAAGCAAACCTGCTTCCTATACCAGAGACGAAATATGCGGGGTGAAGATTACAAGAGCGAAGCAAAGACTTCGTTTATATACTCTTGTAATCTGAGGGGTGCAACCCTTAGAAACACTAAATGTAAAACTTGAAACTAAATTTATTGTTAAACTATAATGAGTAAATGAATAAACCAATATTATATATTTTAAGCGGTATGTCTTTTGCTGGAAAATCAGTATTAGCGAGAGAAATTGCTAAAACAAAATCTATTCCATATATTGATCCCGATGAGGTTTCTCGAGAAAGAGGACTTGGACTAAATGGTGAATTTATTCCAGAAGAGATTTGGAAAGACATACATAAGGAAGCGGAACAGAGAGCCATAGAAATTTTAAAACAAGGAAAAAGTTTGGTTTATGATACAACTGCATTAATTAAAAAGGATCGTGATTATTTAAGAAATTTAGCTAATGAAAATGGAGCTGAACCATTAGTTATAATTGTAAACATTTCTAGAGAAGACGCTTTTAAGAGATGGCAGGAAAATAATACAACCAATGAAAGATATGCAGTTCATATTAATGATTTTAATATGTGCGCTGATGGTTTTCAATTTCCCAAAGATGACGAGAAATTCATAGTCTATCAAGCTGGTCAAAATATTACTGAATGGCTAAGGAAAATAAATTAAATCTACGAAGCGGAAACCATTGCGCCCTTCAGAAGAAGTAGTACTTGATCAATCGTGAAAGTACCAAAAGAGGGGCAAGACCCCTAAGAAGCTTTCTGATATAATCAACTCATGGAAGAAGAAATAAAAATCCCCCTTGGAGATAATAAGTTTGCTTATGGCACTCTAAGAGGAAACCTTGATCAACCCCTTATAATATTTGCTCACGGATTTACAGGAGATAAGAATCATCACATTTTTTTCAATGGTGCTAGGTTTTTTGAGAAACATGGAATTTCTTCATTTAGATTTAATTTCTATGGCGAGGAAGAAGATTCTAGGCAGTTAAATGATTGTAGCATCTCAAATCATGTCTCCGACTTAGATACAATAGTGTCATATTTTAGAGATAAAGCCAAAAACATTATTGTTGTTGGACATAGTTTTAGCGGAATAATAATACTTTCATCAAAAAAACAGCAGTTTGATAAAGCTATACTTTGGGATCCATCTTCTGATACTAAGAGCTGGTTAGTTAAAGACGCTAAATATATAAAAGAGCTTGGTCTATATTATTTCGATGACTGGGGAGTGTCATATACAATTGGAAAGCAGATGTATCAGGAATGCGTCGATTTTAACCCCGATCACCTATCCTCAAAATTTACAAAACCACTCAAAATAATTGTCGCAGGCAATGGAATACTTAAAGACGGTGGCCGAAAATATTTTGAACAAGCAAATCAGCCTAAAGAATTTGCTGTTATTGAGGGTGCGAGCCACAACTTTAATGAAGATGGGGTGGAAGAAAAGTTATTTCAAGAAACCCTTAATTGGATAAAATAAGTTCTAATATCGTCTATCCCTCGGAGCAAATTAGCCTCAAATAGCGTACATTTTACCTGCCCATACTCTACTCAACCATTATCCTATTGACAATTTGTCAATGATTAAGGATACTATAGACAGAGAAAAATATGACAGAACCAATAGACGCATCAAGGGGAGTTCCTGCTCCAGTAGAACCAACGGGTGAACAACCTCAAATTCCTCAAGAGGATAGATATATATTTAATCCAGCAGAGTTTGACGAAAAAGCCGCAGCTGAGCTAAGAAGACATGAGGAATGGCTTAGGACTGAGGGCTGGAGAGAAGACAGAGCCAGGGAAACTCTTGATAGACAAAGACAAGATTTGGCTGAGAATAGAACTTGGTGTGAGGCTTATTCTGGGAAAGTGAAAAGAGAATGGGGCTGGGGGGAAGTGAATGAAAATGCTGGCTACCCATCTTGGGCTCACATAATTACAGATATTGAAGACCAAGGAGTACCTCTAACAGCTGTGGAGATTGATGCTGCTATAGACTATCCGCTATGGCATGTACCTGTATCTCTCGGAGAAAACAGGCCACTAACTCAAGAGCAACTAGACAGGTTAGCAACTAAAAAGAACATGGTACGAGCAAAAACTTTTGAAAAAGACATTGCAGATGCCCAGTTGCGTATGGGTGTAGAACCTCAAGTGGTACAGCACGCTGTAGGTTTAAATCAAGCTGCTGGCCGAGTTGTATAACTAGCCTCTAACATCCTCTATCCCTCGGAGTTACGTAGCCTCAATTGTGATATAATCCCCTAAATATGCCAGAAGGAGATAATTCACAAAGACAAGAAGTAGCAAGAAATGCAGAATTCGCCGGAATAATGGCAGAGGCGATAAAAAGACATGTTCAATATCCAGATAAATCAGCAACTGAACATGAATATCTGCTAGGATCTCTCGAAATTCCTGTAACTTTTTACTATCAAGGTGCTTCAAGATGTGCAATAAAAATAGACTGGAATGACGATTGGGATGTAACTTATCACGTTGATCCTGAAGGTGTAATTAAAACAGGCTTTATTGACCCAAGAGAAACAACCGGTGACCCTTGCACATTCTGGGAAAATGATCCAGCGGAAATTGAAGACCACAAGCGTTTTGGGCGTAGATTTCTTCCTGCGCCTGCTGCCAATTCAATAGAGAAAAGTTTAATTAGTCAATTAGCACAACATCCAATGCAAGGACAAAAAATCCTGTTGGATATTGCGGAGCATGCAGCGTGGAAAAATTATGAGATATGCCCCCAATTCCTCTCTGAACCAGAGGGAGCAAATTAGCCTCAGAAAGCAGCTTCTGCTATAATCAGTCCAATGACTTATTCAACTCACAAATTAAAACAAGAAGATCTTAGTAGTTTTGTTGATTTATGGAATCAAGATCCTGAAGCTTTAGCAACAAGTAAACGTGTGATGACATTAGATTTAGCACAAGATGGGTTTAAAGAGAATTATTTTGATTACTATTTTGGTCTGTACGAAAATAATAAACTAATTGGCTTTATTCTTATAAAGAATATCGATGATAATATTTGGTTAAAACATATGTTAATTGATAATGGCGAAAGAGGGAAAGGGCTTGGAAAAATGTTTTTATCGGAAGTTCTCAAAATTGTTAACAATAGAATATTAACGGAAGTTGTTGAGGACAATGATAGGGCAAAAAAGTTTTATATAGATAATGGTTTTAGGGAAATTCGTTTTGATCAAGAAAGTAGGGATTATATTTTGGAATATATCCCATCACTGATATAATCAACTTATGAATAAAAAAGTATTAGAAATGTTTGCCAAAAGCACATTTAGCGTCTCTGAACAGAAATACATTTACGCAAAAGTTAAAAGTGTACCTACGTTATCTATTCATTTTTTTGTTTCTCAAGACAAGGATGAAATAACTGTAGTAACTGAAGAGAATAACATTTCCTCCTTAGATTTAATCGAAAAGAATGATAATCTCTGGAGATTAGTATCTCTTAATTTAGAAACGTCTTTTATGGCAGGGACATTAGCGATAATTAATTCTGCTTGTGCAGAAAAAGGATTGAATAACTTAATTATTTCAACTTATTCGAAGGACTACTTAATCATAAAAGATTTACAAGCAAATCAAATAAGAGAAGTTTTGACCACTCTTGGATTTAATGAAAAATCCCTAAAATAGATTCTAATGTCCTCTATTCATCGGAGCTGCATAGTCTCAAAATATTTCTGATATAATCTACCTATGGAAATTGTTGATGTTGTTGATAAAGATTTAAACATCCTATGCCAAATTTCAAAACAAGAAGCCCACGAAAAAGGATTACTGCATAAATGTGTTATTGCTGAGGTTACCAACTCCAAAGGCGAAATGATGCTTATTAAACCATATAGTCATAAGCAAGATGCCGGACAATATGTTTCGCCTGTTGGGGGACATGTATCTGCAGGAGAATCAGACGAAGATGCCTTGAAAAGAGAAGTTATGGAAGAAATTGGAATGAAAGATTTTACATACAAGCTCAAGGGAAAAGGAATTTTTAACAGATTCGTTCTTAATCGTCATGAGAATCACTATTTCCTTCTGTATGAAATATTTACAGACGAAGCTCCTCAGCTAGGAGACGAAGCTGAAACATATAAGTGGTTTACTAAAGAAGAGCTAAAAAAAGAATTAAAGGAAAATACTAAGGATTTTGGTGACGCATATATCTTTATTCTTAACAATTTTTACCCTGAATTATTAAAATAGCAAGTTCTAATGTCCTCTATTCTTCGGAGCTCAATATTTTATCCTCAAAAACCTTGTGATATAATCGAATTTATGAATGAGAGATTTACTCCTCAAGAGCTTTATGATTTTATAGATAGAGCAGGCAAGGCAACCTATGCAGGAGGTGGAAAATATGAAGAGCATCCAGAGCGACCTGGATTTTTTGAATTAGTCTACGATAAAGAATTGCCTTGGTATTACAGGGATAGCTATGCAGGACATTCTAGGTCTGGAGGACAAGAGGTTGTTAGATTGAATGATGAATTAATTTGGTGGTCAGGATATGGTGGAGGCATGGTTGAAGGAAGAGAAGACATGTCCAATCAAACTTTTGATTTTCTTAAGAAGGCTCTATCCCAAGACGATGAAGGATTTAAATCTCTAAGAGGTCCTCATGAATTTGCGGATGGAGATTGGAAATATGCCTATACCCAAGATGGAGATATAACAGATTTTTATGGATATGAAGAGATTTCCTACAAAGGAGAAAAAGTGTTCTGGCACAGAGCGGTTGGCGGAATATTAAAGAAATAACGCCCATCCCACGAAAATAGCCTCAAAAACTAACTGCATAAAAATTATTTTGAATTATACCATTGATGAAATTCTGTACATTTACCGTTTTCATCTAGGATCACTTTATAAATTCCATCTAATTCTGCCTTTTCCCCTGAAGATAATCTCGTAAAAGTTGCGTGCCAATGAGCAATACCAATGTTATTCTCTAAACTTAATATTTCGTAAGTTACTTTTATATCATCCTGATCTAAAACAGTTTGCCACTCTTGTAATAATTTCTCTTTAGTAGTTATCAGGTCATCAAAAGGAGTTTCATACCATAAAAACTTTTCAGCAACCAAATCCAAAACTCCATTAGGATTTTTTGGCTCCCAAACATTTATAAGTTTTTTCAACCAATCTTCAAATTGTTCTTTTGTCATTAAAAATATTATATCAAATTACCCAGCCTTGGCGGCACAGATATTCAAATCTTCGCTAAGTAGTTATTTTTGCAGTTTACAAGAATTTTCTTCTACTTATATTTAAGTAAACATAGATGTAAGGAGCTTGATGTTAATTAAAATAATGGCGTTTATAGATTGTCTAAACTATTAACCCAGTAAGGGGAAATCGAAAGAACTATTATTAAGTCACATTGCAACGTTAGTGTTTGATCCTACTTTATACACAAGAACTCTAGTGAAATTTTGTCCTGATGTGGGTCTTCTTTTTATGGGTTCGGGATTTCTTGGATCCGTCGTTTTCATGTAGTCTAGCGCACTTGCTTCTTTCCCTTCCGGCCAATCTCTGGCTTCGACAATCCCATATTTATCATTTTCTGCCCTATACCCAGTATAACTTCTAACTATATTCGTACCATCGCCCCATCTACCACCAACAGCCGGCATTAATTCTGCTTTTGTCTTATCAATCCCAAGCACATCATATGTTGACTGTATCGCTTCTTCCCTACCAACATAGTCATCCGGTATATCAACGAATACGCCATAAGCTCCGTGTTTCTGGGTGTTTACTTCTGCTACCGCATCTAATAATGCGTCTTTAGCGTCTCTTGATTCTGGGTGTCTAGCAGCGCTAAGAGCTCTTCGTCTCTCTATCAATGTGCGCTCCGCTACAAGTAATTCTCTTGCGGCTTCAGTAACAGCAGGTATTCTTCCTAAAATCTCTTCAGCTTTAGCATCTTGTCCTAGTCTTTTTAATTCACTTGCCGCTCTATGATAGCTACTCTTAACCTCAGACGCTAGTTGCTGCTCTTCGGGATCTAGTTCCTCTGAATGAGCTTCTTGTAGTTCCGCATTCTCTGCTACTTCAGCAGATGGAACGGGCGAATATGCTCCTGCTGTTTCGGGATGTTGTTGCGGTTCAGCTGAAACGGGAGCTGCTTGTGCTTCCGCGGCTACTTGAGATGTTGCTCCGGCTGGCGGTTCTCCTCCGAATGGATTAGTCATAAGCTTATTATGAATGAAATTTTTAGATATTGTCAATAGCTATATCTAAAATAATAAAGGAGCATTAATCCATTTGTAAAATCCATTGCCAATCAATAACCGCAGGCGTATAATTTTGCTAAAGAATAAATTAAATCATATTTATGAGTAAAAATTATTTTTCATTTATAGATGAAAGCGGTAATTCCTCCCAAGAAAGATATTTTGGATTGGGACTTTTGGTGATAGATGATGAAATTGGTGACTTCTATGATTCAATGAAATCTTTCTATGACAAAGCAAAAGATGTTGCTCGTGCTCAGAAAACAGCAAGAATTGCAGACCTGACAAAAAAAGAAGAATACGAGCAGATTGCGGAAATAGCAAAAAGCACAAGAAGCTTTGAATTAAAATTTAAATATATTAATTCAACAAATAATACTATTTACAGTTCCTTGTTGGATAATTATTTTAAGTTTCCGAATGTAAGATTTTGCGCTCTTGTTATTGATAGACAAAAACAAAATACAAAATCTAGCTGGGCACCTGTTATTAACCCGTGGGAAACTTATATCTTGCAAGCATCCATGTTAATCGCAAACAATATTAAAAATATTTCTCCATGCAATCTGTGCATCTTGGCAGATGATTTAACTAGACCTTCTGATATTAAGAAGTCGTTTGAGCGTTCACTGGCGGATGCAATTAAATATAGATTAACAAAAAATAAAATGCCAGATACTGTATTTGGAGTAAGTAGACTTGAATCGCATTCGTCTTTGTTATTACAAGTCGTTGATATTTTACTTGGTGCAGTAATGTATGATTTCAAAAAATCAGCGGGGTTAATTTCAGATAAACTTTCTGAGAAACAAGAGATAGTTGTTGATAACTTAAAACAAAAATTGGGGACTACTAGTTTAGCTCAAAATAAAACTTATCATAAGCCAAGCTATTTTTCTGTGTGGGAATTAAGTAAATAAAAATGCGGGTCATGGACAAGAAACCCACACCCGCATTAGTGATTATATCGTAACCGATTCTAAAATACAAAGTCAAGTGAATAAAGTATTTTGACATAGAAAGTTGTAGTTGAAAATCCTCGTGAAACTATCTCAAATTTACTCTTCGTGTTATAATACACTCGATATGGATAGTCCTGAAAACAAGAAAACGCTTGGAGATAAATTCAGAATTGCCAGAGAGGAACAAAACCTTACGCAGTTACAGGTGGCAAAAAAAGCCGGCATTAGCGTTAATTACTACGCAAGAGTTGAAAGAGGCGATCCAGATGCAAGGTGGAGCGTTATAAATAGTATTGCTAAGGCATTAGGAATAAACGTAAAACTTCCTATTTAAAATAACTGTTAAAGTTCTTTCCCTTTAGTTAATTTTTCTAGTATAATATGCTTCGGAGTAACCAGTGTCTTTTGATAAAAATATATCGTTTTCAGCTTCCTTTTGCCCTTGATACGAAAGCACAATTTTCTGTATCCAAGGCAGGAAGTGTTCAAAAGAAAATGCACTGGCGGTACTCAGTGAGATAACGCTCAAAAAAAGCTATTTTTAGCCTCGGGATTGTGTTCAATTTCGAAGTTTTCAGAAAAATTTTTTTGAAGCTAATTTTCCGCAGACGCGATTGAGAGTTGAACACTTTCAGGGCTGTTAAAATCCAACGCCTCTGAGCATGTCGGTATAGAACCATTCTATCGTTATAGCGGTATCTCGTCCCTGATACTAAATTAGTTAGGCTAATGAGGAATATTTCTTTTATTTGAATTATTCATAGACTGTTGCTCTATGTCCCGCAGTAAGAATGTCTACTACTTTATCTTTTTTATTAACCTTATAAATTATTCTATACACACCTACTCGAAAAGAAAATTTGCCTGTAAGTTCCATGGTTAAGGGCTTACCTAAAAAAGGTTCTTCTTTTATTTCCGCGAATGCCAAAATGATTGCTTTTTGATGAGGATGTGATATTTTTTTAATTTCGCTTTCTGCTCTTGAAGAAATTCGTAATTTATACATGAAGATTTAACTCTTTTTTGAGTTGTTCAAATGTTACAAACCGATCATTTTTTATATCATCTTCTCCTTCTCTAATTGCATACAATAATCCTGAATCAGCCATAATTTCATTCGTTTCTTTCCAAGACTGGTATTCGGCAGCAGAAATAAGAACTGCTGCAGGTAATCCGTTTACAGTAATAATATATTCTTCTAGTTTCTTATTTGCATTTTCAACCAGAGTAGTTAAATCTTCTCTTGCTTTTGTGATAGGTAATGTGTGTGTCATAAGTAAATATTACAGAATTATGTACAAATTGTCAATAGCTAAAAAAATGTTTAATGCGTAGGACTTGAGTTGTGCAACAAAAATCTATCAGTTTATTTTCTTGGTATAATAAGTTTCGGAGTACTTAATATTTTCTGGCGAAAATATATCATTTTTAATATTCCTTTGCTCTTGATATGAAATTATGATTTTATATATCCAAGGCAGAAAGTGTTCAAAAGAAAATGCACTAGCGGTACAAAGTCCCATAGTTGATTTTTGACTTAGATTCTGGTATATTTCCATTCATGACTCAAGAATCAAAAGGTGGAGTTTCTCCGAACAATCAGGCATTTTCTGCGCAACAAGAAAGACGCATTGCGAATTATTTACAGGGTCGCAAGAACCGCATAAGAAAAATTAGCTATCATCAAACACTAACAGAGACCGAACAATTAACAATCCAAACATGTCCAGGATACAATGAAGCACTAGACAGAGCCCTACTTGATACTTACCATGAAAAGAAGTGCCGAGATTGTCGCGTAGAAGTATCTGTAGAAGCAGCTATTGATAGAATAGACATATGGGGCAAATGTCCAAAGACATAACGCTCTCCTTTAAAGGGGATAGTTTTAAATTTCAAATCTTTAACTCTTCAACTCTACTTAGATTCTAATAACTAATGGTAGTAAGCCTTACGGTGGGAGTAATGCTTGGATTTAATATTTCTTTCCACTTCTCGAAAGAAGTACGAATTTGGCTCCTCCCATTCGCTATCGCTCAGGGATTTATCTCTGCGGAGGGAAATTCTGAAACATTAGGGGTACTAAATCAATGAGTAGATGAAAGGGGCGACACCGGTTGCCTGGGCAAAGAAAACCAACAATCCAAAAACTATTAAAAGAACTATGAACGGAATAATAAACCACATTTTTGCTTTCCACAAAAACTTAAATAAATCATTTAGCTCACCCGCCCGAGAAAATATGCCTTTAATAAATTTCATTTAATATCTTCTTTCCTTATTATATAATTTTCCAGAGCCAAAATATCAAGCCCCGATTTTTTGAAAGTATTCAAAGCATTCGCCGGCGAATTAACAATCGGCTCACCTTTTAAGTTAAACGAGGTATTCATTAAAACATAAACTCCGGTTCTGTCTCCAAATTTTTTGATCAGATTATAATAGCGGGCATTTTGCTTTTTAGAAATAATTTGAAACCGGCCCGTTCCGTCAACGTGGGTTACCGCCGGAATGATTTTTCGTTTGGCTTTTTTAACCGGGAAAACCGCCAGCATATAATTGGTAAGATATTCGTGCTCTTTACTGCCGACTTCAAAATATTCGGAGGCTTTCTCTGTCATCGTCACCGGAGCAAACGGTCGGTAAGGTTCCCTAAATTTAATTTTTGTGTTGACGATTTCCTTCATCTCTTCTTTGCGCGGACTGGCGACAATTGAACGTGCGCCCAAAGCTCTTGGCCCCCATTCCGAACGGCCGTGAAAAAATCCGATAGCTTTATCTTGGACTAAAGTATCCACCAAAAGGCTGACTAATTTCTCCTCCGAAGTAATTTTGGTGTATTTTAGTTTTTGACTTTTGAGGAATTTTTCAATTTCTGAAGAAGTGAAATCTTCACCGAAATAACAATCGGTTTGGGTAAAAACGCGTTTCTTATTTAAAATGGCGTGATAGGCGTAAAAAGCTGCGCCCATTGAACCACCATCATCTCCGGCAGCCGGTTGGATAAAAATCCGCTTAAATGGACCTTTTGTTAAAAGAACTCCATTGGCAACTGAATTGAGGCCGACGCCCCCCGCCATACACAGATTTTCCAGTTTTGTTTCTTCGTAAAGCTTATTGACCAAATTGAGCAATAGCTCTTCGGTAAAAGCTTGAATCGAAGCGGCAATGTCGGCAAATCTTTGGTTAAGCTGGCAAATCTCGGCGTAATTTTCCGGTTTCTGTCCAAAATAACTCGGGTAGCCGGAGGTTTTGGTAAAAAAATGTAAATCTTTTGGCCGCGGTTCTCCGAATAATTCCTCGAATTTCCGGCTGTAAGATTTGGTCGAAGATTTATGATAGCTAAAATAATCCATGTCCAGAGTAAACGAGCCGTCTTTGTAAACTTTAACCAATTTTCGCACTTTATCTAAATAAACTGGCTTGCCGTAAGGCGCCATTCCCATTACTTTGTATTCTCCATCATTAACTTCAAAGCCCAAAAAAGCGGTAAAAGCGGAATACAAAAGGCCGATGCTATGCGGAAATTTAATTTCTTTTTTGATGTGGATTTTATTACCCTCTCCGACTCCCATGGTGGTGGATGTCCACTCGCCAACTCCGTCAACGGTTAAGATGGCCGCCTTTTCAAAACCGGACGCGTAGAAAGCCGAGGCCGCATGCGAGACATGGTGTGGGACAAACAATATTTTCTTGGGGTCAAGATTTAACTCTCCAGCAAAAATCGAACGGACCCACAATTTATCCGTTAACCAGTTGAGCATTGCTTTGGCAAATAAGAGTGATGAAAAAGGATAAGTGGCTAACGTTGATTGCAAAATTCGCTCGAATTTCCAGAACGGCTTTTCGTAAAAAACCACGTAGTCTAAATCTTTGGTTTTGATACCGGCTCTTTTTAAACAAAATTCAATTGCTAATTTTGGGAAACCGCTATCGTGCTTAATCCGACTGAATCTTTCTTCGGCCGAGGCCGCGACAACTTTTCCGTCTTTAAGTAGACAAACGGCAGATTCGTGATAAAAGCAGGAAATTCCTAAAATATACATCAGTATGGTTTTTGGGCTTGAATTAAATTTTCCTCGGGGTGCTCCCAAACAGAAAAATTACTCTTCAGACTCTTGTTTTTCTTAGTTCTTAAGGGATCGGAAAATAGAGCAAATGGCAAACCCACTACCCATAAGAGAACGTAATAAAACACGGTAAAAATTACCAGTCCCTGAAAGTTACCGGCTTTTCGGGCAAATCTACGCCACTTTCCCCACAAAAACTTTAATAAATTCATTGAGTTTTGATAAACGTCCCCTGGTCCGTCTTCGTTAGCATTGGAACGATCGCATTATACAATTTTTCCGCTACAAACTGATGAATATATTCATTGGGATGCGTATCCCATCTGTTAACTACCAAATCTGTGGCGTTTTTATTTTTTAGATATGGCAAAAGATCGATTACTGTTACGCCGTCATTTGCAAATACTTTATCCATCTTTTGATGAACCTGCGTAGCCAGAATTGGGTAGTTAGGCATAAACCTTAGAAAAGGAAAAATAACAGTCACCGTCTGGCTGTTTTCGGCTTTTAACTGCGCCGAAAGACTTGCTATATCATTGACATGTTGTTTAAAAACCGCCGGAATATAATATTGCTCCAAATCCGTGTTCTTTAGCTGATTGAAAGTATTTGTGTAAATTGCGCTAAAGCGCCAATATAGATAATCAAGGAAAAAAGAATGATTAGTAAGAAACTCCACGAACGGAGGAGTTTCTCGAGAAACCTGATCAAGAACTGCGTTGCCTTTACTGTCTTTGGGTTCGGCATCATTTAAATAATACTCCCAGACAACAATATCCGGCTTAAACTGTTTAATCTTAGTATTATAATTGATGAGCTCGTTCCATGTATCTAAGCCCGAAACGCCGAAATTATAAACTTCAACCTTATAACCCGATTCATTCAATTTGTCTTGCAAAATGTTTGAAAACCGATCGTTAACATTTTTTATCCCGTAGCCAAAAGCTAAGGAATCGCCCATTACGGCAATTCTGACTACTCCGGGAGTTTTAGAAACCTGAAAATCTCTATCTCTAACCTGATAATTATTAAAAACTACATGCCTTGCCATCCAGCGGTCGGTGGTATTAAGAAAACCCAGAGCGTCAGACTGATCAAATTTATACCTAAAGTATGCTTCAAAGCCGGAAAAAATCAAAACGAGCGAAAGAATAAAAAATAAAATGCTAATGAATAATTTTTTTCTGTTTTCCGGAAGCGCTGATTTAAAAATAAAATAAGTACCAGCAAAACAAACAACTATAGTTAGAACTATGAGAATCAAAAACTCATGAAAGTCCCTGATAAAATAAGATAAATGCCCCCAAAACGCAATCATTCTCCAATAATAATAAATGGGGATTTGTAAGTCAATCAGTCAATTGGCTCAGGCGGATTGGGGTGAATAACTTGATGGCGTATTTCCATCTGTGGATGCACTTGTTTTGTTAAAGCAGTTTCTAAAGCTTCATCCATGTGCGAAACAAAAACAAACTTTAAATCTTTGAGCACTTCTTTTGGTACGTCTTCCAAATCTTTTTTATTATCTTTTGGCAAAATGACTGTTTTAAGTCCGGCCCGGTGGGCGGCAATGACTTTTTCCTTAACTCCGCCGATTTCCAGCACTCTTCCTCGTAAAGTTATTTCGCCGGTCATCGCCACAGTTCGGTTAACAGGAATCTTGGTTAAAGCCGAGACGATTGCCGTTGTAATCGCCACTCCCGCAGATGGTCCGTCTTTTGGTACCGCGCCTTCCGGAACATGGACGTGGACGTCGATTTTTTGATAAAACTTTTCGTTTAGACCAAGCGCTTTGGCGCGTGCCCGGATATAACTCATGGCCGCCTGACAGGATTCTTTCATCACATCGCCTAATTGTCCCGTGAGAATCAGCTGTCCTTTTCCCGGCATTAAGGCCACCTCTATAAATAGTATGTCGCCCCCTGCTTCAGTCCAGGCCATGCCGGTCGACATGCCGATTTCGTCCTTTTTTTCAATCAGCGTTGAGTTAATTTTAATCGGGCCCAAAAACTTGGTGACATTTTTTTCGGTGACCACCACTTTTGTTTTTTTGCCTTCCGCTACTTGTTTGGCCACTTTTCGAAGTACCGCGGCCATTTCTCTCTCTAGCGCTCTGACTCCGGCCTCCCGGGTATAGTGTTCGATAATAAACTTAATCGCGCTATCTGATATTTCAATTCTCGAAGAGCTAAGTCCATGTGCCTCGGTTTGTTTTTTCAAAAGGAAATCTTTGGCAATTCTAAACTTTTCCTGCTGCGTGTATCCGGCAAAATGAATAATTTCCAATCTGTCTTTTAAAGCCGGCGGGATTGTATCCAAAATGTTGGCGGTCGTCACAAACATAACGTCGGAAAGGTCAAACGGAACTTCCAAGTAGTGATCGGAGAAAGCGTTATTTTGTTCCGGATCCAATGCTTCCAAAAGCGCCGAAGACGGGTCGCCTCTAAAATCCGCTCCGACTTTATCGATTTCATCCAGCATAAACACCGGGTTACGGGTTCCGGCATCTTTAATGCCCTGAATAATTCTGCCTGGAAGCGCGCCGACATACGTTCGTCTGTGACCCCTGATTTCCGCTTCGTCCCGGATTCCGCCCAAGGAAACTTTGACAAATTTTCGCCCCAAAGCTCTGGCAATTGATTTGCCGATGGAAGTTTTACCAACGCCGGGAGGTCCGACAAAACAAAGAATCGGCCCTTTCATTTTGCCGGCGAGTTTGTGCACCGCCAAATATTCAACAATTCTCTCCTTGACTTTTTCCAGACCAAAATGGTCCTCATCCAGGATTTTCTCCGCCTGTTTGATGTTAACCGTGTTTTTACTCTCAACGCTCCAGGGAAGATCCAACAACCAATCCAAATAATTACGGATGTAACCGGCTTCCGGATTAAATTGGTTCATTTGTGAGAGTTTAGTAATTTCTTTCTTGGCTTTTTCTTCGATTTCAACCGGCATTTTGGCTTTGCGCAGTTTGTCCATCAGTTCCTTTGTTTCTCCGTCTTCATCATTTTCGCCCAGCTCTTTTTCAATGGTCTTGAGTCTTTCCCGAAGCATTACTTCCCTCGCCCCTTTTTCAAACCTTTCCTGGGTTTTGGAGGCAATTTTTTTTTCTAATTCTAATACTTTTATTTCACGGCTTAATATTTCGATTACTTTTTCTAAACGTTTTCTGACATCCAGCTCTTCCAAAAGATCTTGGCGTTCACTGGGCTTTAATTCCAACACCGAGGCAACCAAATCAGCCAGTTGCGAAGGACTATTCTCCGACATGACGTTCATAAACACTAAAAAGTCCACAAACTTACCCAAATTTACCGATCTCTTAAATTCGCTAAGCAAATGATTAGTTAAAGCTTTTATTTCGGGGGTATCGACTACCTCTTCCTCTAATTCTTTAACCCGAGCCATTAGATACGGCGAGCCATCAATGTATTCAATGATTCTGATTCTGGACAAACCTCTAATTTGAGCGTGTATTTCGTCACCATCGCTTTTAATCATGCGCTCGATGTGCGATAACGTACCGATTGCGTAGAGATCTTTTGCGGTCGGTTCGTTGAGTTTTGCATTTCTTTGTAAGACAAACCCGACAATTCTTTCCTGACTAAAAGATGATTCAAGAGCTGCCAAACTCTTTGGTCTTCCGAAAGTTAAAACCGAGTCTGTGTTGGGGAAAATTATCCCGTCCCTAATTGGTATGATTGGCACTATTTTTTCCATAGCTAATTTGAGTGTATTAGCACTCTATCACACCAGTTGCTAGCTGTCAAGGGGAAATTTTTGCGGGGTTGACAGTTTTAACAATACGAAACTACAATTACTATGTTATGGTTTATTTAAGCCAGCTATTAAACAAAAAAGTCTATTACGAACGGAAACTATTTGGCGAAATGGTGGATTTTGCGGTATTGGAAAGTACACCCAATCCTTCTGTTTCCAAAGTGGTGATTAAAAAAGACGGCACAAAACTGACTATTTCCCCATCCTTTCTCTCTTTTAAGCGAAACGGCGCCATTTTAACCGACGCCAAAGCTCCACTACTCCCTTTCGATGAAAGGGATTTTTATTTAAATGAGGACCTTTTGGATAAGCAGGTTATCGATGTTGACGACAAAAAACTGGTACGGGTTAATGACATTGTTATGGAGAGCAATGGTGAGCTAAAAGTTGTAGGTATTGACATTGGAGCCGCCGGCATATTAAGACGGTTAGGGCTTTCTCGAGTTTCCCCGTTGAAACCGAAAATTCTTCCCTGGCAAATGATTGAGGCTTTTGATTACCAAACCGGCAACGTCAAAATAAGTCTTACCCAACATAGATTAGACGGGATGCACCCAAGCGAACTGGCCGATATTCTGGAGGAATTAGGCTCAAAAGAAAGACGCGGCGTGGTTGAAAGTCTTGAGGCAAGAAAAGCAGCCATGGCCATCGAAGAAGCTGATATACACACCAGGGATGCTATTCTGGAAGAATTGTCAAGCTCGGTTTTAGGAAAAATTGTTAAACGAATGCACTCAAGTAAAATCGCTAATCTTTTTTATCGCCTTAATCCATTAAGGATCAGGGAAATTTTAAGTCTGGTTGGCGCGGAGAAAGCGCAAAGAGTTGAACGATTACTCGATTTTAGCGCCGATCAGGCGGGAGGGGTCATGCGTACAACTTTTATCAGTCTTGACGGAGCCACCACTATCAAGGAGCTGTTTGGCGTACTCTACAAAGCGCCTGCAAAACCGGAAGGGATAGTCGTCACCAATGGTGATCAAAAATTAGTCGGCGTTGTCTACACCAAAGATATTATTGACTGTGATTCATTGGCGCTTTTAAAAGACGTCGTGACGGAGAGAAAATTCGTTTATCCGGATGTTGATTTTAATCAAGTAATTAACTTGTTTGGTAGATATAATTTGCGACTTTTGCCGGTAGTCGATAAAAATAAAGTGCCGATTGGCGTTATCTCGGCCGGAATTGTACTGGCAAAGATAGAGGAAAGAACAAAGACTGATGAAATTATTTAAACCGCTTAGAAGAAAGCTTTTATTTCTAATTCCGATTCTGGCGATTATCGGACCGGGTATTATTGCCGGCAATGCCGATAATGATGCCGGCGGAATCACCACTTATTCTGTCGCGGGCGCAAACTTCGGGCTTTCGCTTCTGTGGGTTTTGCTTTTGACCACTTTTGCCTTGGCAATCACTCAGGAAATCGGCGCCAGAATGGGACTGGTTACAGGAAAAGGCCTTGCTTCTCTGATCAGGGAAAAATTTGGCATCCGCTGGACCACTTTTGTCATGGTCTGTCTTTTTGTTAGTAATATCGGGACGATTTCGGCGGAGTTTGCCGGTGTCGCGGCGGCTTTAAGTATATTTGGTATTTCCAAATTTATTGCCGTTCCGGCCGCAATTGCTTTTGTTTTCTTGTTGGTAACGAAAGGTAATTTCAAAAAGCTGGAAAGGCTTTTCCTTTTGATGTCCGCTTTTTATGCCTGCTATATTTTATCGGCAATTCTGGCCCACCCGGATTTCGGCATGGCTTTAAAAAGTCTGATGATTCCCTCGGGGATTCACCTCAATGGTATTTATATTTTGACGCTGATGGCGGTCA
Source organism: Patescibacteria group bacterium (assembly GCA_035510555.1). Lineage (GTDB taxonomy): Bacteria > Patescibacteriota > Microgenomatia > Levybacterales > UBA12049 > DATKGX01. The sequence continues at coordinate 81,384 of DATKGX010000048.1, forward strand.
TCGGAACAACCATTACTCCTTGGGGGCAATTCTTTATCCAAGATTATATCGTTGATAAAAAATTATCCAAGGAAGATTTAAAAATCGAAAGGGGCGATGTGTTCTTGGGCAGTTTCTTTACCAACTTTATTTCCTTCTTTATTATCGTTGCCTGCGCCGCCACACTTTTTAACCATGGCATCCGCATCACCGATGCGGGTCAGGCGGCACAAGCTCTGGTTCCATTGGCCGGACAATTTGCTGCCGGGCTTTTTGCTTTTGGCTTTTTAAACGCTTCGCTTTTCGGCGCGGCCATTGTTCCGGTTACCACGGCCTATGTTATGACCGAGGCGTTTGGCATGGAATCCGGATTAAACTACAAATATAAAGAGGCTCCCCAATTTTATGGCATATTTTTACTACTATTGATACTTGGCGGAACCGTAGTCTTACTGCCTTTCCTACCACTGATAACCATTTTGGTTGTCACTCAGGCAATTAACGCAGTACTTTTAATACCGATCTTTATTTTCCTCTACATTCTTTCCAATGATAAAAAATTGCTCGGAGAGTACGCTAATAATAGATTTATCAATGTCGTGGTTATTATTACTTTAGTCGCTATTACCCTTGCTTCAACTGTTTACGTAATTTCACTTTTCTTTCCCAACCTCTTCCACCTTTTCTAATATTGGTAGTCTGAAATGAGCGCACCGATACTATTATATATACGAAAATCCCTCATGTTAGTAATTTACTATAAGTTATTGCATTTCCAAAACCCCGGTGGTACTATCGCCCCAACTGAATTTATATGCAGCAAGCCTTTCTGAAAAGGGTTCTTGTTATTATCTCCGTAATTGCGATCCTTGCCCAATCACTTAGCCCTTATGCGGCTTTTTCGCAAAAAGCCTACGCCCAGGAAGTAACCCCAACAATCGAACAACCGACGCCAACGCCAACAGATACTCCAGCACCGACTGTTGACCAAACCACACCAATGGATACCGTAACCCCAACACCGACCGATACACCAACCGAGACTATAACTCCAACCCCAACCGAAGAACCAACAACGGTTACGCCAACGCCTGTTGATAACAATTCCCCACCTACTGATAATAATTCAGGAAATCAAGATGGTTCGAATTCATCCAATGATAATCCAACAACACCAACAGTAACCCCAGAAGTTTCTGCGTCTCCGACACCAACACCAACTGAAACTACAACCGGCAATGAACAGCTTAGCATGACAATTCTTAAAGACGTTTCCGCTCCAACGATTAATTTGGATATGGTGGTTTCGGAAGGAAGTGCCAGTTTAACAACCGACAAACCGGATTACGCTCCAACCGATACCGCATTAATCACCGGCTCTAATCTTTTACCCAACACTACTTACGCATTAACTATTTCGTCAACCGATAATCCTCCGACTTCAACAACTGTTAATGTAACCAGCAATGACAAAGGAGTTTTCGCTTATGCATATCAACTCGACGGCAACTACCGCCCAAACTACAAAGCGGAATTAAAAGACGAAACAGGAACAGTAGTTGCCTCAATAACTTTTACGGATACAAACACAGTTAACACAATTCTTGTAAGTAATTTACAACCTAGCTATACAGCAACCAATGGTGGAGGCGTTTGGGCTGCATATTATGCGCCTGATTCAGATACTAGCTCTGGTGTATCTCCGGGATCAACGGAAATATATGATGGAGCCCAAGCGGGAATTATTAAGGCTGGGATAACTCCTGAGTCAAATGGACACTATAGAGATGAAGGACTTTTAGCTTTTAAGGTACCTAGCGTTAGTCTATCTTCATTTGCTTCACAAACTTTAACGTATGTTGTTGAAAACCAAACGGGGATAAATCCTGTGTGGGCAAGAATCAGATTGACAGATGACAATCAGACTGAATATCAATTTGTGCCCTCACCATATCCTACTGGATGGCACACTATTGATGCTGCTTCTGGCAATTGGCAACTAATGGATGACAATGGTAATGCCACAGGAAATCCAATGACACTTTCTCAAGTTGCAGCAGCTAATCCTGGTTTAGCAGTTGATCGTGTTTATTTAACATTGGGACAAGGAGACTCATACAATGTAAGTCCTGGGATTGGAACCGTTGCGTGGGTAGACAAAGTTACAATTGGTGGAACGATTTATGATTTCGTGCTTGCTCCTGCCTCTAATCCCACCACAAATCCCGCAACAAGCATAAGCCTAAATGATGCAACCTTAAATGGAACCAATGGGCCTTATGACGCTACGGGACACTCCTTTTGGGTTTCGCTGGCACCGTTTAGCACCACGAGCCCAACAATTCCATCGGGCGTTTATTCTACTCCCGACTTTGGTGCTATTACTGCAAATACGGCTTTTTCCGCTTCACTCTCGTCCATTACGACGACCGGTATTCCTACTAATCTCCCTGCGGTAACGCCAAATACCCAATATTATTATGTTGCTTGGTCCTTAGTTAATGGCACATGGTATCCCGGTAATGTTTTGAATTTTACTACTACTGCGCTCGATACAACTGCTCCGGCGACGCCCTCACTAGTGAGCCCGGCCGATGGCGTCTATCGCCACACTTCAAATTCTAATAAATCAGACTGGACTGACGTAACTGATCCATCATTGCCAGTTGTTTATTATTATGAATCAAGCTTATCTACTGCTACAAATTCTGATGGCTCTTTTACCTCCACCGCTTATCAGTCATCTGCTTTAACAGTTTCTGAAATTATGAACCCGGGAGAACCAGAGGTAACTTATTATTGGCACGTAAAAGCATGCGATGCGGTAGGAAATTGCAGTGCCTGGTCTCCTTCTTGGCAGATACATATTGACAACACAAACCCATCTGTTCCAGCTAATGGAACACCACATAATACAACGATTGCCACAAACAATTTTGATTTCAATTGGGATGATTCGACCGACAATTCTCCTATCACTTACAAATACCAGGCTTCTCAAAATCCTACTAATTCTGGGGGGGTACTGACGAATGGACTTTGGACTTCCGGAACGTTACCTACGAGTATGATTCACTCTTCCGGAGCCGGAGATGGCACTTGGTATTGGCAAGTCAAAGCCGTTGATGCCGCGGGGAATGAGAGCGCTTGGAGCCCGATTTGGAATGTAACTATTGATACTGTAGCTCCCACAACTCCCGGACAAATTGGATGGTCGACTGAAAATCCACCGGTCGGAAGCAATTACGCAAGTGGCAGTGATTTTGACAACTATAGAACGTGCGGACAAAGTCTTAACTATTCACCAATGACAAATCTATGGGGCCCATCAACTGATGCAAACGGAGTAGTGGGTTATGATAGAGAAGTTTACTCGCCGGACGCGACGACACTTATTTCTTCTTCGTCTTTGTCTACTAATTATGTAAATGGTGGCGGTGCTACCAATGGCTCAACCTACTGGGTTAGCGTAAGGGCGTATGATGCTGCCGGAAATAAAAGCGCTTGGACACCCAAGTGCGGTATTACCTATGATGTTACTGCGCCAACAGTTGCCTCTGTTGATTCCGACGGTCAAACTTATAACTTATCTACAGCTTCGCCACACACAATTAAAATTTCCTTCAGTGAAAATATATCAAATACACCATCTGTTGATGTATTGTCGGCAGTAGGAACACCCCAAACAGTAACCAACTGCGGAGATTCAGATCTCAAGACATTTTGTTTTGCCTATACTGTCCCGAATCCAAATGAAGATACCCACATAATTCATATACACGACGCGCAAGACGCGGCCGGCAATACAATGATATTTGATGGCACGCACACATTTAAGGTAGACACAATTGCACCCGTAATAACAATTGCTCCATATTCGACCGCTTGGACAAACGGTGATGTTGTTGTCAACGCATCTGTAAATGACAGCGGAACCCTGAATGCAACATCTCATACATTTACGGCAAACGGTTCATTTACCTTTACCGCAACCGATGCGGCCGGTAATTCTGCAGTTCCTCAAACCGTAACAATTAGTAATATCGATAAAACAGCCCCAACAGTCGGAACGATAACCATCACCCCGTCGGTTTTGAGCGGTGGAGTGCTTTATATAACCAATCTTTCAACCATTTCCTCTCCGGTTTCGGATACCGGCTCAGGCATAGATCCGGCTTCTTGTAGATACAATATAAACGGCGGAATTACTTCATTCACTACCGTACCTTCAGCCTATGATTCCGTGAATCACAAATGTGTATTTACAGGGATCGACACATCCGCCGCAACGGGAATAGCAGTTTCAGTTGATGATAATGCCGGCAACGGATTCAACGCCAGCAGTTCTTGGGTTTCGGTTATAGTTGACACAACAGCACCAACAACCACCGACAACATTGACGCTAACTGGCATAATGGTAATGTTACGGTAACCTTAACTTGCACCGATAACCCTGGCGGCATAGGTTGTAGTCACACTTATTACACTACTGACGGTTCGACACCAACTACCGGTTCCTCTAGTGGTAATTCTTTTACTTTATCTTCCGAGGGGACGTACACGGTTAAATATTTCTCTGTTGATAGCGCTGGCAACACTGAATCAGTTAAAACCGCCGCCAATCAGGTAAAGATCGACAAAACCAACCCCACTGTGTCTTGGGATACGCCCAATAACGGAGCGTTTCTTAAGGGAACTATAACTCTTAAGGCAACTGCCAGCGATAGTACTTCTGGAATAAATTTTGTTCGCTTCCGATACAAAGGGCCAACTGATACCGACTTTACTACTATAGCTACCGACCAAAACTCTCCTTATAAGAAATCGTGGGATACAACCACTGTTTCTGACGGCGTATATACCTTGCGTGCTCATGCAGAAGACAATAGTGGCCGAACTAAAAACGACGACATAACAGTAACCGTTGACAATAGGGCTCCAAGCGGCGGCTCGATAGATTATACGGACGGTGACTACTCTAGCCTCTCTGTTCCCTTGACAGTTAACGACGGCACCGACACAGGCTCTGGAATTAACGAAGGCTCAAGGATAGTGCTTCGTAGCGAAGCGGTACTAACAGACGGAACTTGTGGAACTTTTGGTACTTTTGCCAAGCTTTCCCCATTCCCGGGAACTTACCCGGATTTAGTAGACACAACAGTGGCCGACGAACATTGCTACATATATAAATATCTTGTTTCCGATAATGTCTCCAATCAGGCAACATATACATCTCTAAATGTAGCAAAGGTAGATATTGCTCCTGTAATTTCTGGTGAATTTGCAACAGCAGTATCCACCAGTTCAATTACTGTCCTTTGGACAACCGATAAGCCGGCAACATCGAGAGTTGTCTATGACACGGTTTCGCATTCGTTAGGAAGCGCACCGGATTACGGATACACTTACTCCACGACAATTGATTCTACTAAAGTAACGTCTCACAGCGTTACGATAGGTGGCTTATCGTCGGGAACAACTTATTACTTTAGAACCATCTCTAATGGCTCTCCGGAAACGGTCGGAGGAGAACACCAAGTAAATACGGTTTCAACCAGCTTTACCACCAGTGATGGACAATCAGATGGAGCATCAACCGGAAATGGCGGAGGAGGAAGTACGCCTGCTTTAGCTAACGTGCTTGGAATCTCCACTGCCTTTGCATACGGAGGAACCGGACAAGGGGTTTTGGGAGCAGAAACACAACCGGAAGTTTTGGGAACAGCCACTACTAGCGCCAGCCCGACGCCAACGGTTAGTCCTACACCGGCTGGACAAACACTAGGTTCAACTTCTACAAATTGGTTATTAAGTCATATAACACTTTTCTTTATAATCTTTATCATTCTTGTCGCAATCGCTTATTTTCTTTACCGAAAGAAAAGGAAGAAATAAAAATGTTAAGTTCTATGTTACCTGTTGACAAGAATAAAGGTAAAGCGCATAATCTGCTCAACTTCTACTCGGGCTGTCTCGATTTTATGTTTAGTAAATATTCTCAGGTTTTATTCGCTTTCATGGTAGTAGCTATATTATTTGCTTTTTCCGCTCTCGTGGTATCAGCTCATCAGGTCACAGCGATCCTGGGAACCGTGAACTGCCAGGGTAACTATTCGATCACCGTTACTGGTGACGTCTACGATGGAATTCACCTAATCGTCACACTAGGTGGCACGACCATCTACGACCAGGCTCAGAACGACACGTCTGCGACTCAGACATTCGGTCCCTTCACGGGAACGGGTGCAGCGGTAGGCGAGTCAATCATGGCGCAAACAAGCGACGGATCGCAGACATCGAGTGAGTTGACTCTTACCGGTGACCCCTGCTCCACATCAACGCCTACGCCGACCCCGACTTGCACTCCCACTCCAACCGTAACACCAACTGTTACTCCAACAGAAATTCCTACTCCAACAACTACGCCATCTAATCCCGGCGGACCGGGAGATAATAAATCAGATAACCTAGGCTGCTCCGTTCGGGACTGCAGCAATCATCCATCAGCCCAACCACAGGTTTTGGGAGCTTCAACCAAAGCGGTTTTAGGACTTTCTACCACCAGCGGTGAAGAGAATTTTCTTCCACAGCTAATCCAATTATTCGGAGCGATAACTTCAGGAGGGCTAGGACTAGTGTTCTTCAAAAAAAATGCCTAAACCCAAAAAACTTGCCCGCAAGAAAAAAATCTCCCCTAAAAAAATCGTTGTCAGGAAGAAAAAGAAACTGATTACTCAAAAACATGCTTTAAGAAATAAATTAATTGGCGTTTTCTTTTTGGGTTTGGCGTTAGCGATTTTGATTTTCCCCCAACTGATGCCGAAAAAAGTTGTCGTGAACAAAAACCCCATTCAAATTAATTCCGCTTTATACACTTCAAAAGATATTGTGGATGATCCAGTTAGAATCCTGATTCCTAAAGCCGACATTGATTTAAAAGTGGTTGACGCTCCAATCGTTGACGGCTATTGGGAATTGTCTGATAATACTGCTTCCTATGGACTGGGCAGCGGACGCCCCGGCACTAAAAGTAATACGGTTATCTTTGCCCACGCCAGAGAAGGACTTTTTTACAATCTGAAAGATGTCAAGTTAGACGACATTATTTATGTTTTTACCAAAGACAAATGGTACCGCTATAAAGTGAATAAAATCGATGCTGTATATCCAAACCAAACCGAAGTTATTAAACCGACCAAGAATGAAGTCTTGACTCTTTACACCTGTACCGGATTTTATGACGAAAAAAGATTAATTGTCACCGCGCTACCACAAAATTAAGAATGACTATTCTCTAGCGGCGGTAGAAAAAATAAGGCACTATCCCCAACAGATTAACGATACTGGCCAAAATAAATAGAAAAGTAAATCCATATAGGCTGGCGATAAATCCGCCTAAAGCCGTGGCAGAAGCAATGCCGATTAAAGTAATAGCGTCATATAAACTCCACTGCGTCGTGGCCTTATCTTGATCAAGATGCTCTGTAAAAAGAGAGTATTTGGCGGGGGACGCCATCCCAAATCCTATGCCAATTAGGATATAAAACAAAAACAAGAGAGGGATTGCATGCGAAAAGGCAAACCCCAAATAAGCAACACTCATCACAATCATTCCTAAAATTACCAAATGCAACCTATTCCCATCCGTTTTATTATTGAGATATTTGCCGGTGATAATTTCAAAAATAACCCTGGCAATTAAACTAACGCTGTAGGCTGATGCAGCAATTTGTATGTTTCCACCCTTAATGCTATTAACGACAAAAATGGCAAAAATCGGGGTCACGAAGTTCCAGGCCGACCAGAGAAAGGTTTCCGAAATGATAAAGGCTTCAACAATATTACTTAACCTAAAGTGAGAGGGATTCCGGCCAATAAATTGCTCTTTCAGCATAATTTATTGTAGGCACATTTGCTTTAAGAACGCAACTTTGAGTCGGAGCCGACTGCTTCGGAGATGTTGATGAAGCCGTCTTTTTTTAGAAGCTCTGGCAATTCCAAATTAATTTGCGCAGGCAGTTGCGGACCTTCAAAAATTAAGCCCGTGATCAGCTGCACAAGCGTTGCGCCCAGTTTAATTTTTTTGTAAGCGTCTTTGGCGCTGAATACTCCTCCGCAGCCAATTATTATGAGCTTCTTCCCATAATTTTTATAGGCCAGTGATATTAATTCATTCGATCTTTGCTCGGTTGGCTTCCCGCTGAAATTGCCCACCGCAAATCTTTTTACTTCCTCTTTATCTAAAGATTTATCTTTTCTATTCCCTTGAACATTGCCAAAAATAACTCCGCTGATCGGAAATCTAACTATTACATCTAACATTTTTTTTACTTCTGCATCCGTTTTAACGATCGGCATTTTGATAAATAGCGGCCTTTTTAGCTTAAGCGCGCAAACTGCTTGAAGAAGCTCCTTTAAATTTTCCGGCGGATAGAAACTGACTTTACCAAACAAATTCGGGCAACTGATATTTAATTCGTAATAGCTAAACGGAGCTTTTGCGCTATCCGCAATCTTAAAAGCGCTGACAATGTCGCTTACCGCTTCTTCCTGCGTCATTCCTCTGGTTGAATTTGTTTTACCAATGCTGATGCCTACCGGAGTTTCAAACCGACTCTTTTGTAATTTCTTAACAATCGCCCTAATTCCCTGGTTTTTAAAACCTTTATTCACCATCAAAGATTTTGATTTTGGCAATCTTCCAAGGCGCGGTTTGGGATTACCTTCGTAAGCCTGATTGGTAATTGTGCCTATTGTCTGAAACCCAAAGCTAAGATTAGGTAAAATTTGGGTCAACTTTGCCTCATAATCAAAGCCGGCTGCAAGACCAATTGGGTTCTGAAAATTTATTCCGTCAACTTCTTGACTAAGATCTTTATTTTGCACAAAGAACATTTTCCTAATCAAGAATCTTGAGACGCTTAGATTACCCAACTTTTCGCCATAATCAACGATTAAAACATGGACTAATTCCGGATCCAACAAAAAGAAAATTCTTTTTAAAACATTTCCGTAGAAAAATGCGTAAAGTTTGAGAGTGATTCTTTGCATCAATGAATTATACAACAGATTACCTAAGAATTTCTTGAGGTTTTTATTTCCTTAGACCTGTTCGTTTAAACGCAACGTCAATATTTTTAAGATAAAATTTCGGATCAAAAAGTTCGTCAAGTTCTTTTACCTTCAACCATTTAGCAATCTGTGGTTCATTTGCCGCTAATGTCCGGAGTTCAATTTCTTGATCAATCGCTTGCTGGGTAAGTTTTCTTACCAGGTCATGCGCCTGGGTTCTGGAATATTTTCCTGTTTTAATCAGGGCGTTCATTAAGCGGGGACTATAAATTGCTCCGTGTGTCAGACTTAAATTTTTGCGCATCTTATCGGGGAAAACTTCTAGATTATCAATAATGAATGTCGTTAGTCTAGCGGCATATGTAAGATTCTCAAATAAATCAGGGAAAACATAGCGTTCAGTTGAAGAATTACTCATGTCTCTTTCGAATAAAACCTTTGCTGCCTCCGATTCTTCGGCCAGCTTACTACGAATAACTCTATTTAAACCGATGATGCGTTCCGATAATTCAGGATTTCTTTTATGCGGCATTGCACTTGATCCGGGATGAGACTTTTCATTAAATGGTTCACGCACTTCGCCAATTTCGGTCATCGCCAAATGCCTAATGCTTTCAGCGATGCGGGCAAGAGTGTCGCTGTTGACTATCATTAACCCAACTATTTCAGTATGCCTATCCCGGCTGATGATTTGCGTCGGTGCTTCATCCGGTTTGAGACCTAATTTTTTTAATGCCAGCTCTTCCAGCTCCGGCTCGATAAAGACATGTGTTCCAATTTCTCCTGAGCACTTACCCACCGCAATTATTTTTTTGGCGCGGTCAATTCTTTCGATTCCACGCTTTACCTCTGCATACCAACCCGCAACCTGACGGCCAAATGTTTGGGGAATTGCATGCTGTCCATGGGTTCTTCCTATTTGTAACGTGTCCTTATATTTTAGGGCAAGTTTTTTTAATGATTTCTCCAACTTATTAAAATCATTATTTATGACGCTCAAAGATTCTATTATCTGTAGCGAAAGGCTCGTGTCTAAAACGTCTGAACCCGTATTTCCTAAATGAATGAAGTTTCCAACGTCGGAAGAAAGGCGGCTTTGTACTACGCGGAGCAATTTATTCGTTTCATGTCCCTTTGCTTCCTGAAGAGTTTTTATATCCTCCGGAGTTAATCTTAGAGCAGTCTGAATTTGTTTTAATTGTTTTGCGTTTGGTCTGTTATACAGCTGGTGACGGGCTTCGCTTTGCGCTTCCCAAATTTTTACTTGAGCCAGGAAATATCCTTCTGGCTCCCAAATTTTTACCATGTCGGGAATTTGTTCGGCGTAACGTATTGGTGCTGGCACAAAAGGATAATAGCATATTTTAGCAATAAATCAATCTCATTAAATTACATGCTATAATTTGCTTGTGAGCGAGGAAAAACAAAAACTTTATAATCCGGTTGTTGACATCTTAAGAATTATTTCCATCTTGGCGGTAATTATTATTCATACTACTACCAGAACCTTAGAGACATCGGCATTTGCCTTAACTAAAATTCCTTGGACTCTGTTTTTGAATCAAGCCGCGCGTTTCGCTGTGCCTTTATTTTTTATGATTTCCGGTTTTGTTCTGGAATTAAATTATCACCTGCATGAAAGTTATTTAACCTACCTTAAGAAAAGATTCAGCCGGATTATGGTTCCTTATATTTTTTGGAGCGTAATTTATTATTTTTTTATCTATCCTAAAGGTCACGATCCTAATTTCTTGAACGCTCTCTTGCAAGGCGATGCCTCTTATCAACTGTATTTTATTCCGGCATTATTAATTTTTTATTTGCTTTTTCCGCTCATCCATAATTTTTGCGAATTTTTCATAAACAAATGGCTGCTGATTCTTTTCGGGGCAATTGAACTACTGCTGCTTTATTACAACTACAACGTTCACCCTTTGCCGATTTACTACCCTGTAGGAATTGCGCTTTTGAACTTCTATGTTTTTCTCTTGGGAATTGTTTTGGCCCGCAATCAAGAAAGATTCAGAAATTTTATTCAGAAATGGAAATTACTTTTATTTTTCGCAACAATTATTTTTGCCATTTATATTTTTTTTGAAGGATTAAACGGCTACCTAAAAACTCATGATTATCTTACCTTTTATTCTTCATGGCGGCCAAGCATTTTACTTTATACAATTTGCTTAAGCGGCTTTTTATACTGGGTTTTTAATCGGAGATTAAAAGCTATCGAAACGATAAAAAAGATTTCCCATCTTTCCTTCTTTGTCTTTTTTATTCACGTCATCATTCTGGAAGTGGTTTGGTATATTGTCGGGTTGAGACTTGTACAGATAACCAACGGACAAATTATTTACCAAGTTTGGTTTGACCCGTTATATTTTACGGCGGTAACAATTGTTTCTTTCGCAATTGCTTTTCTCGCCCATAAAATTCCCTACTTGAATAAGCTTACGGGTTAGAAGAGTTGGAGAGTATTTTGCCAACCGACGTTATCGCCTTCACTATCAATTAGATACTGACCGATGCTTAAGAAAATCATTTTATCGGGGTGGCTTGGATCTTCAATAAAATACGCCATTCCGCCCACCGCCGTATAGCCAGTAGGACATTTTTGGATTTTTGGCTCTAACGTCTCCATATTATCATTCGGACCAACCGGAACAACTATGGACAAAGCATTAAAACCCTTAGGGAGGTATTGCGTGACCGGCTGTATTATACAATCACTTTCCGAATAACCTTTTAGGATTTGCGTTCTGATGGCTTGTTCCAAAGTCTGATTTTTATCTTTATCCATTACCATTAAGTATTGTCCAGTTGTCGCCTGGGTTTTGTCAAAATATACATAGACCCGATTGCCTATTTCTTGTGCTGAAATTGTTTGACCGTTTTGGCTTTTGAGGTAAGTAAAAGTTATCCCAAGCTTTTCCGAAATAAATCTTATCAAATTCGGGTTTATACTTACCGGAAATTGCGGCACAGTCTTAATGGGTGTTATTGAAGGGATAAGAGTAACGGCCGGCGTTGGAGTTGTCAAGGATGCGGTTTTGGAAATTGGATTTTGGTTCTTCCCCAACATTATGCCAATTACTAGAATTCCGACGACAAAAATCATCACCAACATTAAAACTGAAGTTACCACTAACCATTTAGGTAATCTGATGTTATTTGATTTTTGCGGCACGATTGGTTGATTTTGGGTAACAACTTCTTCCATCTTAATAATAGTGTATTCCTATTTTAGGAAGAATTTCAAGTGGAAATTTAACGTCAAACGTGTTATAATAGGCTTAATGCATAAGGATTTTTATGCAAGCGGATTTCTTTATCACCCCAAGACTCAGCAAATTCTCTTGCAACAACCAAACACTGCCAGTACGGAAACTGAATGGTCCTTGTTTGAAGGCGAATGCCTAGTCAAGGAAACCGCGGGAGAGGCTTTTAAGCGGATTATTTATTCGCATCTACATTTAGAGCTTAAACCGAAAAGTATTTTCCCGATTTATAGCTATTTTCATGAAGGAAAGGGTAAAAATAATTTCCTACATTACGCAATTGTGCGGAAATTGGAAAAATTTCCGGACAGCAAAAAAGCCTTATTTTCGTGGTTTACTTTTAAACAAATACAAAAAATGCATATTCCGGACCAAATAAAACAGGATATTATTGTGGGTCAAAGAGTGATTGATTCAGCAATGCGAAAAAGTTTAGGCCAACAAACAATTGGATAAATCTCCAAAGAAGCTTCAACGATTTTCAATTACAACATCTTCAAGCATTTTATGAAAATTTGCAAATTGCTTTTCTGAGGTAAAATTATCTTTTACAGTTTTTATACCAGCTTTAATAAATTTATTCCTCATCGAATCATCGCTTAAAAGACCTTCAATTCGTTGAGCCAAAATGCTAGCGTCATCAGGTTGCACTAAGTATCCATTATAAGAATCGCTAATTATCTCAGGTATTCCACCAACCTTCGTTCCGATAACAGGCAGACCACAACTCATTGCTTCAATAAACACTTGCCCAAATGTTTCGTTTTCTGAAGGCAAAACAAAAATATCAGATCCTTTGTAAACATTAGGCATTTCGTCCAACTTAAACATTTTTAATATTGTTTGTTTTTCGACATTATGTAATTTTATGTATCCTTGAAGCATCTCAAAAGCAATATTAAATTCATCATTTAAGCTTTCCGGTGGCTTACCAATAGCAATCAATAATTTTAGCTTGGGAAACCTTGGGGAAAGTTTTGAAAACGCTTGGATTAAATTTATAATACCTTTTTCTTGAATAATATTCTTCTTACCACGAATAATTCGAGTTGCTGTCAAAATAATTTTATCTGTATCTTGTAAAATAAGTTGTTTTCTTAGATCAAAAGATTTTGGTATATCATTATTAAATTCGTTTTTATTAACTCCCAGATAATGCGTCGAAAGAAGCTCAATATCTGTTCCCTTTTGGAAACAATCACCGGCAACGCTCTTACTAACGCAACTGATTTTATCCCATTTAAGTTGGTTTATGAGCTCCGTTTGAATATCAGTAGAAGCAAATGAATGAAGCTGCAAAACTAAAGGAATTTTTCGAGAAATCGTTAACATGTTAAGCAACAAACTATATGCCGGAGGAAAATCTGTGTGGAAATTTTCAGCACAAATAATATCAATATCTTCTTCTATGATAATTCTTGTTACGCTTTCAGAAAATTCCTGAACTTTTTTTGAAACTATTTTTCTAACAGCAAGACTACTTCTGGGTAGAAAAAGACTATTATCAAAATAAATAGTGACATTTTTTTCTTCTTTAACATGATTCTCTTTGTTTGCAGGAAGCATTAAATATAAATGCGAATCTGAACCGACAAGGCATTTGTAATAAGCAATTAAATTAGTGATGTAACGTTCTATTCCACCTATACTTTCAAAAGGAGAATTACGACTTATAAATAAAATATTCATATTTTACTCCACAAAAGTTAGAGCGATACCTTTTTTACCAGCCCTACCGGTTCTTCCGATTCTGTGAACGTAATCATCATAGGTTGCCGGCATATCGTAATTAATAACATGCGTAACATCCGGGATATCTAAGCCTCTTGAGGCAACATCGGTAGCCAAAAGCACCGAAATTTGGTTAGTTTTAAACTGCTCCAAAGCTTTTTGTCTTTGTCCCTGGCTTTTATTACCGTGAATAACAGCCGCTCTGATACCTCTTCTGATAAGTTCATTCGTTAGCTTTTGCATGCCCCATTTCGTCCGCCCGAATACCAACACCTTTTCAAATTCTTGCTGGGAAAGCAAATCATGTAGTTTGTCTATTTTTTCGTTTTTGTTGGTAATTTTGATAATGTCTTGTTCGACATTTTCCGCTGTCGCCTGCTTTTCAACCGAAATTGTGACGGGATTTTGGACAAAGGCATTTAAGATTTCTCTCACTTTCCCCGAAATTGTGGCGGAGAAAAAGAGCGATTGCCTATTTTGCGGTAAAAGCGAAATAAAATATTTAATGTCGTTAATAAAACCGATGTCCACCATTCGGTCGGCTTCATCCAGAACCACGCTATGAAAAGTGGAGAGCAATAAACTTCTTTCACCAATTAACTCTTTAATTCTCCCCGGCGTGCCGATGACGAAATTGTTGCTTTGTCTTAACTCATTTTTCTGTCGCCATAAACTCATACCTCCAATACATAAAACGCTTCTAATTCCTAAACCTTTTGAGAAATCACGTAATTCCTCCTGAATTTGCAAAGCCAGTTCGCGGGTTGGCGCGATGATAAGAACCTTTTCGGATTTGTTTAAAAAAACTTTATTAATTAAGGGGATTAAAAAAGCCGCCGTTTTACCCGTTCCCGTATTGGCAATGCCAATCACGTCACGGCCTGCAAGCATATGATCAATCGCCTGATCCTGGATTGGAGTAGGAACAACATATTGTTTAGCCGCGATATTATCTTTAAGTTGTTGAACGATATTGAAGTCAACGAAGCCGTTCTTTGGCACAAAAACTTCTTCTGGAATATTCAGTTTTTCGTTATTAACGATTTTAACCGCGTTAATGGCTGCCATTAGCTCGTGGTTTGGAAGTTGTTTTGGCGCAAAACGCCGGTTGTTTTGTCTTTGTTTTGGATGGAATCTTTGGTTATACATAAATTGTGATTGAAAGAATAAAGCTGCTTAATAAAATGCGGATTAGAGGAAAGATACTGATTTATAAAAAACTTTCTGTGGTTATTATCTTATACTAATCGAAAATATTGAAAGCAGATTTATTATTTCAATCTGCCTTTACTTTGTCTATTATAGCAGTTTATGATGAATAAGTCAATGACGCTATAGGACTTATGAGCGAAGCGTGCTTGGCAATGAACGCCTGCGTAGAGCTGGAAAGGAAAAGTTTGCCTATTTCTCTGGGAGCAAAAAAATCAAGCAATTGGAATTCTTTGCGCTGGATTTTATTAACGTTATCATCCGTTAGCTCCGCGTGATAGCAAAACTCTGACAAAACTTGGACATTGTCTATTTTTATTCCCGCTTCTTTTTGCACTCTCCTACTTAGCGCCTTTTCAAAAGATTCCTTTTTCTCTCTGATTCCACCGATTAAACACCACGGGTGATTTTCCTCATCAATTACGCTTTTTTGCTTATGCATTAAAAGCACTTTACCCTTGTATGTTAAGAGGATTAAGCCTGAGGCGATACTATTCACACTCCCATTGTACTCTTATTCGGGACAAAAGGGGTGAGGAAGATATTCCTTCGACTTCGCTCAGGATCTACGCTTCGCTTCGAGTTGAGTAGAATATACTACTAACCCGTTGCTATCAAATTCTCTTTTTTGACTTTTGACCAATGCTTCAATTGATACTCTCTCTGCATAGCGGATTTTCGTGAATCGTGTTCTTCGGAATAGACGAGCTTGAAAGACGGGAAACTGCGGACGTATTTTGAAGATTTAATAGTTTTGGTTTGGTGTTCTTTGATCCGTTTTTCTAAATTATTGGTCTGTCCGACATATAAAGTATTGGCGGAAGTACGGAGAATATAAACATAAAATCCCTCGACTTCGCTCGGGACTATAGCATTTAGGATTGGTTCTTTTGCAATTCGCTTAGTCACCTCATGATTGTATCACCGTTGTGGGGTTAGATTGTTTCTTCGGCTTTCACCGTAAGATCTTTACCATCGTAATCAAATACAAATGTAACGGCTTTATCTTTATTATTGGTAATATAAAGATTTTGCAGTTCGTTAGATGAACCTTTGGCAGAAAGATTGTCATAAATTGACACTCCATATTCTCTTGGAATATCCGGCACAACCGCAAAATCATGCCTGGTTGGTGCAAGTGCATCAAGGCCGGCATCTTTGGCAACCCAGTAAAGAATGGAGGCTAAATGGCAAACTCCGTCTCCAATCAGGTAGCCATCAGATTTAAAGCCTTCCTGTGAGTTAAAATGGGCATTGGAAGTTTTGTCTACTTTTCCGGCAAATTGCGGTAACACATCATCATGGAAAGCAAAGGTTTGTCCCGGGCTAAGAGTAATCGTTCCTTTGTACTGACTGTCAATCTTTTTCCAGTCAATATTATCAGGAGTGATTTTATTATCCGTGGCATAATTTACCGCCAGCAAAATGTTGTCTTTGAATACATTATTAACATATGAATTGCTATAACGGTCTTCAAGTGAAATTTCGTGGACAGCCAGCGTTTTTACAGCAGGAACTACCGCGGGCATTGAGCCGCTTGAAATGAATGGTAAAATAATCAATGAAAATAAGGTGGGTATCATATATCCTATAGGCCACCGAAGTAAGCCTAAGGATGGTAATCATACCATACTATAAGCTAAAAGTCAAGTCGCTGAGGTGTCATTTTGAGGCTAAAATTGCGTCGAAAGCTGGATAATGGCTTTGCTGGGAATTTCTAGCCAATACGATGACCCTTTAGTCCCATCCGGCTGCATGGTATTAATAATCAGCAGTGTCTCCGAAGCCCAGCCGGTTGTCTCTTGATACGTATTGCCGGTATTTTGAGCCTTAAATAAAGCCGCGACATCGAAGTACCGTTGGCCTTCCACGATTGGTTCTCCGTTGGCTTTCATGACGATTGCTCCGCTACTACTGGCTGTATTCTGCCCAAGAAAAACATAGGCGTTATCCGGCGACCAGGTATTGAATGGGATACTCATATTTTCCATGTTAGGAAGCGTCGCCTCGTATATTGATTGTTGATTTGCGTTGGCTGCGTCTGAGGTGATAAAGGCATAGGTTTTGCCGGCGTCTTTATTGGTAGTTGCAGTCATGGTCAATTTTTTTGTTCCGTCCGGAGACACTTGTGAAAATGTCTGTACTTCAGGCGCAAAGACCGGAGCTTCCGAAGGCACTGGACTAAGCGTTGAATCCTGAGCCTGCATAACCGGAAGAGAAAAAGAATAACGGGTGTTTGGTTTATGGTTAAAATACGCGGCAAAAACAATGCCGACCACTGCACTAATCGCTAAAAGAGTAAGTGTATCCAGTTCTATTGCGTGTCGTATTGTCATATTATTTATTGTACGGGATTATTTTGAATGCACTGCTTTGCGCTTGTAATTTGATCGCAAACAGACACCGCTGTTCCAAGCGTATTGCCGGTTGGTCCGTCTGCCCAATCAAACAGCACTTTTGCATCAACGCTTCGCATATTCACACAGCCATGGCTCATAACGTGTCCAAAATTGTCATGCCAATAGGCACCATGCAGCCCAAAATCATGGTAAAAATACATAACGTAAGGAACATTTGGTAAATCATATGCGTCCGCCCCCTCGCCCCCGGACATACGGGTGGCCAGTAATTTTTCCCAGATGTGGAAATTACCCGTTGGCGTGTCCCGCCATTTACCCGAGGAAATGAGTGTTTTTAGAACTAGGGTCGTTCCCTGGTAAGCATAAAGCGTTTGCGTTGATAAATCAATGTAAATATGTTTTTCTCCGCTTGTCGTATTAGCTCCTAAAACCGGCGACTGTGGCAAACTAGCCATTGCCGTGGTAATTTTGGGAGGGATTATTTTTTGTCCCTGAAAGATACCGGTGGCGTCGTTTTCAATTTTGACTGATAAATCGGATGCACAGCTTTTGGAATTGGCGCAGGTTGGCGGAGTTTGATTTACTCTTAGCACAACTGTCGTGGCTGCAAAAGCAATGACGCCGATAACAAGCAAAGGCAAGTAGCGTTTAAGATGAGCAAACCAACCGCGATTTCTGCCTGTCGATCTCTTATGTCTTGAAGATTTTTTTGCCATCTACTACTAGATTAAGCAGATTTTCAGTTTTTTGCAACTATGATTCCTGCTGAACATCTCGAGCAAGTTCCTCACCGGCTACTCCTGATTCGGTTTCAAGAACTTCTCTTAAGAGCCTTCTAAAATTTTCCCCATCTTGTTCCTGCGGATATTCTGCTAAAATTTCGATAACTGACCTCTTTAAATTTTCACCTGTTCCAAACCAATCAGTTAATGGAGTTCTTTCAATTCTTTCTAAAAACGTCATATCCTTGGCTG